>JAAUTJ010000593.1 GCA_012031475.1 Leptolyngbyaceae cyanobacterium SM1_3_5
CGTCAAGCCTTTGTCTAACACAAAGGTTAGCCAAATTTCAAAAAATAGCCGAGAGTTCAATACTGGGTAATCGTGCGGGCAAAGTTGCTTGAGTATGGATTTGACAAGTTTGGGAAAGGACGGTAGCATTTGAGCATTGTTTTTGTTTGTTTGGGGGCTAGAATACGATATTCTGCTCCCATTTTTCTGTATTCAGCTATCTTTCAACACTTCTGGCCTTCGACAACTCATCTAAAAACCGTTGGTAGCACACGGTATCCACGTGTGAAAATTGGAGGAAGAGCGCCTCACCGGTGGCAGGCTCAACCGCACCATAGATCCAGAAGGCTTGGAACAACCATTGCCAGTTGCCAATTGGTTTGACGCCACAAGCGGTAATCAACCGCCCGACCAGCGTCTTGAGGGTATGTCAATAGGTTTGTGTCAAGCAACCATTCATCCGGTTGGCAATCGACCTTCAAACTCGATCGCGAAGCGATTGAGGGCAGCTTTCCAATCCTTGATGGGCATCGTCCAGCGTTTGGCAATGTTATGGATCGCTAGATACACCACTTTGAGGACGGCCTCATCAGTGGGAAAAGCCCGATGATTTTTGATCACTTTTCGCAAGCTCATGTTGAGCGATTCAATCGCGTTGGTTGTGTAAATGGCTTTGCGGATTTCGGGCGGGAAGGCAAAGAACGGGATAAGGCGTTGCCAGTGGGTGAGCCAAGACTTGCTAATGGTCGGATAACGAGCATCCCATTTCTCAGCAAACGCGACTAGTTGCGCTTCGGCCTGCGCTTCAGTACTAGCGGTGTAAATCAGCCGCAAGTCAGCAGCGACCGCTTTGCGGTCTTTGTAAGACACGAAGCTCAAAGCATTTCGCACCATGTGGACGATGCACAGTTGCACACTGGTTTTGGGGAAGACCGCTTCAATCGCATCGGGAAAACCCGTCAGTCCATCACAGCAGGCGATAAAGATGTCCTTGACCCCTCGGTTTTGAAGTTCGGTCAAAACCGAAAGCCAGAATGAGTGCCGACTCGTTCTGGGTCATCCACAGGCCGAGCAACTCCTTGGTTCCAGCCAGGTTCACGCCCAGCGCCAAGTGGATCGCTTTGTTGATGACGCGCCCGTCCTGGCGGACTTTGACCCCAATGGCATCGAAGTAGACGATGGGGTAAACCGGGTCAAGCGTGCGGTTTTGCCAAAGTTTGCGCTCTTCTTCAACGGCATCGGTGACATTGGAGATCAAGCCCGGTGAAATCTCAACGCCATAAAGGTCTTGCAACTGAGCCTGAATATCGCGGGTAAGCTAATCGGCATCTAAGTTGCAATACTACTGTTGCCCTTATTCTTAATCTTGCACTGCCACTGAATACAAAGCTCATTCTGATTGAGTAGCCGATCGAGTAAGGTTCTTAATTCTTCTACTGAGGTGAACAAGCGATGGGCGATGTACTCCTTGCAACGATGCCAAACTAATTCAATCAAGTTGTAGTCAGGACTGTAAGCCGGTAGAAACTCCAGCACAATATTCGGAAACTCCTCGCTAATCTTGGCACGAACATCTAAACGCTTGTGATAGCTTGCATTGTCCAGAATAATCACGATCTTCGGTCCGCTCTGCTCAAATTCTTCAGCTTTATTTGCTTGTTCCATCCATTCTTTTTGAACAAACTCATGCAATTTTTTTACTTGCTCATAAAACACATCTGCATTGCCCTTCTCAACGAAGAAACACACGCGCTTACGATCCTGCTCCCGCATCGCTCCCATCACATTGACTCGTCCATGTCCGCGCCTGCCGTTTACCTTTTTGCGTCTTCCCTCCCCGCCCCAAGTTTTCCGACGGATGACTCTTAAGCTAAAGCCACTTTCGTCCCAATACCAGACCTGCACTCGCTCTGGCTGCTCTTTTGCAACTGCCAGATATTGCGCTAACTTCTCTTTGAACTGCGCTCTTTTCTCTGGATTCTGTTTATCTTCTAGGCTGTACTTTGCCCAGATATAACTAAACTTTTTTCGCTTCAGTATC
Source organism: Leptolyngbyaceae cyanobacterium SM1_3_5 (assembly GCA_012031475.1). GTDB lineage: Bacteria > Cyanobacteriota > Cyanobacteriia > Elainellales > Elainellaceae > JAAUTJ01. The sequence goes on from JAAUTJ010000593.1 coordinate 2,021, forward strand.
CTCCGCACTTGTGAGCCACTTAACCGAATGCCAGTTTCTTGTGCCAGATAAGTTGCCAAACATTCTGTTGTCCATCGACCGAATTAATACCCGAGTGCTGCTGGCTCAATATCAATAACTTCGAGCAATCGTTTTACATACTCTGGGCTTGCTTTACGATAGTGTTCTTGTTTTCGTTTGTTGTGCAGGCTCTCTAGCTTGTCTGGGTCGCCATACTTGCACCAGTGAGCAACAGTGCGGGGAGAGCAGCCGAGGAACCGGGCGATCTGATGCTGGGGCTTGCCATCGTTTTGCAGTAACAGAATCAAAATGCGTTCTCGCACGTGCGGCAGTGCGCTCTCCTTGAGCGCTTGCTGGAGCGTACTCACCTGCTCAGGGGTGAGAAAGTTCTTAACAGATGCTGGCATCAGAAGTTCAGATAGTTTTATCTTCTCATTATGCAGCTTTAATGCCGATTAGCTTATGACATCGATCGCGACACTGCCAATGTGAGTAAATCAAAAAAATCAGGGCGCAACCTGCACCCTGACTGAAAAAAATTATTTGACTTGACGCGCTATTGCTTTGGGGAAGCAGGCGTTCTCGGTGTGGGCTTGGCGCTGCCCGATCGCTTCACGGGCTTGGTCGAATACGATCTCGGCTCGTCGTAGTTGGTGGGTGCATCTTCGGTCACGCCTTGATCGGTACGCATCCAGGAAGGACGGGTTTGATCGTAGGCCATTTGCAAAGCGGCAGCGGCGATCGTCCGCAGGTCGTATTCTTCGCTCAGTTGCGAGACGATCGGCAAGAACGAGGCCATGCGTTCGCCTGCCAAGGCTTCGCGGACTTGCGACTGGAGCTTTTCAAGCTGACGCGCTTCGATTTGGGCGCGAGTCGGGATTGTGCCCATCGTCAGGGTTTGGCGGACGTGGCGTTCAATGTCCTTCAGCTTGCGGCGATCGAGCGGCTGAATCAGCGAAATCGCCGTGCCTTCTTTGCCTGCACGTCCCGTCCGTCCGATCCGGTGAACGTAGCTTTCCACGCTATCGGGCAGGTCGTAGTTGATCACGTGGGTCAAATCTTCGACGTGCAGACCGCGAGCGGCGATATCGGTGGCAACGACCCAACGGACTTGACGCTGGCGGAAGCGGAGCAAAAGCCGCTCGCGCTGTGACTGGCTGAGGTCGCCGTGATACTCATCGACGCTGTGACCTGCGGCCTGAAGCTGACGGGTGAGGTCGGCGGCGGCGCGGCGGGTGCGAACGAAGATCAAGGCCGATTCGGGGTCTTCGAGTTCAAGAATCGGCTGAAGGGCGCGGGCTTTTGTCCAGCCGCGCGGAACCATGTAGGCGGTTTGGTTGATGCGGGTCGGGGCGGCTTTGGGCTGCTCAACCGTGACCGTGACGGGCGATCGCAGAAACTTCGCGGCCAAAGCGCGAATCGAGGGTTCCATCGTGGCCGAGAAGAAGGCGGTTTGCCGTTCAGCTGGAGCCTGACTCAAGATGCGCTCGACATCTTGAATGAAGCCCATGTTCAGCATTTCG
>JAAUTJ010000594.1 GCA_012031475.1 Leptolyngbyaceae cyanobacterium SM1_3_5
GCCCATCCGCGCCAGCAGCGGGCCAATAATGAAAAAGCTGGCTCTCATGCGGCTGACGAGTTCGTAGGGCGCTTGCGATCGGCTGACGTGGCGGGCGTCAATTTCCAGCACGTCGTCTTGACGGCGAAGCTCCAGCCCCAAGGCTGAGAGCAGTTCGCCCATTTTGGCGACATCGGCCACAGCGGGCAAATTTCGCAGGCGGCAATCTTGCGGACAGAGCAAAGCTCCCGCCATAATCACCAGCGCTGAGTTCTTGGCTCCGCTGATTTTGACTTGGCCTGCTAGCGGCGTTTTGCCCCAAACTTGCAGCATGGACTTGTCTTGTTCAGGCTGAGCCTGAGAACTGGTTGTGGTGAATGAAGCGGTAATGGCTTTGTCCTCCAAAGGATTTATGCTGACGCGGAAGTAAATTTGGTTTCGATTCTACAGGAAAGTTTCCGAATGTCTAGCTATTCAAGAAACTGCAAGCAAGGCAAATTCGATGTTACCCTTGTTTAGCTGCGTTCTATTATTTTTCGCTGAAGGCAGCAGTTGACAAATCCATCCATCTGCGTAAAGATGGTAAATCGCAGTCGAGATATCGACCCAGTTGCGGAACTGGCGGAATTGGTAGACGCGCATGATTCAGGTTCATGTGCCGCAAGGCTTCCGGGTTCAAGTCCCGGGTTCCGCATTTTTAACAGAATCGATCGCCTCCGTTGAACCAAATGGGGGCGATTTTTTCTAGGGCAAAGTTCGATCGCTTGATGAAGTCTGCGTAAAGCCCAGACTCAAGTTGCTGATAGCGATCGTCCACAAGCTTAAGATCGCAAGATCATTTCGGTGCATTGCCAGATCGTGACTTGTCTTGCGTGAAGACAGTTAGGGCTTACGCAGATATACAGGAACTCAAGTTCCTAGCTAAAAGCTCAAGTCAGTTAAAACTGACTGAAAACCGCTACTTTGTAACCCATTTCAATGGGTTTTCGCTTTGAGTGATGAACTTTGGTTCTCCGCTTTGCCTCAGTCCTGAAAATCATTTCCTTCAAATTTGAGCAGCCATGTTTCCAGCCAAGCATTTGACTCCGCTCGCGGCGATCGCCCTCCTGCTCGGCCTGAGCGCAGGCAAAGCGATCGCCTCTCCGTCCGCCGACATCAAAGCCAAATTGTTCTCAGAAATCGGCTTTGAATATGCCGCACTGGGCAGCGATCGCGCCCTCGAAGTCTTTGACCAGGCGCAGCAGTCGATCGACGAAATGACCAATCGCTGCTATCAGGCCAATCCGGTTCTGAGAGTCGGCGGCGGCTATTGGCTCCTAGAGCGGGCGGAGGGCGATCGACTGCTGAACGAAGCGATCGAGATTGCCCAAGCGCAAGAGAAAACGGGCTGTAGCAGCAGTGCGACTTCCCCGACCGAATCGCTGGCAAATCGGGCGCGAGAATTTGCCAAGGCTGGACATTTGGATTTGGCGATCGAAATCAGTACAAAATTACGCGATCCTGTTTCGCTGGCCGAATTCTCGACGCTGCTAGCCGAAGCGGGCGAAACCGAACGGGCGGACGAAGTTTTGAATCAGGCGATCGAATTTGCCCAACAGTTTGAAGTACCCGGAGTAACAGACGCGGCAGAGTGGAGAACGATGATCCTGTCATACATGGGCGAACAACTGCTTGCAGCAGAACGACCCGAAGCCGCTAGACAAGTGTTCGATCGCGCCCTTGAGAGCATTCCGGCGGTCGAATCCACTGCTTTGTCGCCTGCTGCACCCGTACAGGTGTCGCTGCGGCTCACGACTGCACTGGCCGAGAGCGGCGCAACTCAGCAGGCGATCGACCTGCTCAATCAAACCATTCCAACCATTCGAGCGTTGAGGGGCAATTCGGCCACTGACAGAGCTTCGCTTAATGCCATGATCGGCGGTGCATTGGTGGCTGCGGCGATCGCGCATCACGAACTCGATCAGCAAGACCAAGCGATCGCGCTGCTGGTCGAGGACGTCGTCCCCGAGCGAGGTGCGCTCGCCGCCGGGCTCGAGGAACCGGTCGCGCGCGAGCCCATCCTCGACGCCGCGCGGATGATCGAGCACTTGGCGCGGATCTCCCAGTGGGTGCTCTCCGATTCGGCGAGCAGCCGCACCCTCGAGTCGTTTGTCAGCGAGGTGCTCGACGACCTCGGCGGCGGTGTGCTTTTTCTTTTCCAGGGCGAGGTCGAGCGGCCGGGGATCAAGTTCGTCGTCGCCACCGAGGCGCGCTGGCTGGTGAGCGGCGAGGAGCTGTTCACCCAGGTGCGCGAGCGGGTCGGCGACGAGGCCGAGGGGCGGGCGGAGGCGTTTCTCGGCCGGCTCGACGGCCACGATGCCTGGATCGCTTGCCAGGCGTTCACCGCGCTCGAGCGCCCGTATCTTTTCGCCGCCGCCTTGCCGCGTTTTTCGCCCCCACGAGTGGTCGCCGCTCGCGGCGCTCCAGACCCTGGCCGAGCTGCTGATCCTCGGGCTGGTCCATCACGTCGGTCAGTTCGAGCCCATCTTGTTTGGTCTGCCCGGCGAGTCGGATCTGACCCTAGCTCCGGGGCTCGTCGTCGGTGAATCGCGGGCGATGAAGCGGGCCATCGAGCAGCTGCGCGTGGCGGTCGACCCGCCGGTCAACGTCTTGCTGCGCGGCGAGCCCGGCATCTCCAAAGAGCTGCTGGCACGTTCCCTCCACTTGTCGGGGCCGCGCCGCGACGGTCCCTTCGTGGTCGCCTCGTGTTTGGGCGCCAAACCGTTCCAGATCGAGGCCGATTTGTTCGGCGCCGAGCTCGAAGGCAAGAGCGGCCCGGTGGTGCGCGAGGGCAAGCTGCTCGCCGCCGACGGCGGCACGCTCCTGCTCGAAGACGTCGAGCACCTGCCCTTCGAGCTCCAAGATCGGTTGGTGCGCTTTCTGCGCTCGGGCGAGGTCGAGCCGGCCGAGAGCCGGCGCTCGCGCAAGGTCTCGGTGCGATTGATCGCCTCGAGCCTCGGCCCGCTCGAGACCTGGGTCGCGCGCGACCAGCTCCGCATCGACCTCGCCTACCAGCTGTCGCAGTACGCCATCGACGTGCCGGCGCTGCGCGACCGGCGCGAAGACCTGCCGCTGCTCATCCAGGCGACGGTCAACCGCTGCTGCCACGAAACCGGCAAGCGGGTGCAGGGCATCACCGTCAAGGCGCTCGAGGCGCTCGCCGTCTACGACTATCCTGGCAACCTCCCCGAGCTCGAAAACGTGGTCCGCCGGTTGGTCTATCTCTGTCCCAACGGCAAGCCGATCGACGAGTCGATGCTCCCCGAGGAGGTCCGGCTGGCCAAGATCCGGGGGTTGCGGCCCGAGCAGAGCTCGGAGCTCAACCTCGAGCGCCTGGTCGCCGACTGCGAGCGCGCGGCGATCCGCGAGGCTCTGCGGCGGCCGACGGCAACAAATCAGAAGCCGCACGCCAGCTCGGGTTGTCGCGCAACGGGCTGGCGATGAAGATGAACCGGCTCGGTCTGGCGAGCTGAGAGCGGGGCGCTGCGGTGTGGCGCTTCGCATCCTCCGCGC
>JAAUTJ010000595.1 GCA_012031475.1 Leptolyngbyaceae cyanobacterium SM1_3_5
GTGTAGATGCCGACAAGCTGCGGAATGGTCAGCCCCGACAGTTGCAGGCTGGGATGCACCACGACCACGATCGCATCATACGCAACCGGAATTTGCCGAATCTGAAGGCCGCGCTGCATGGCGCTGTTGATTTCTTCCTCAGTCAAGGGGCGCGAAGCTTGGGCAAAGGCGAGGCGACCTTCGATCAGCATTTGAATTCCCACGCCGCTGCTGGGGGGTCGAATTGGGTCTTGGGTGTAGGCAAGCTGAAAGTTCGGAATGTCCTGCTGAATTTGGCGATCGACCACATCGCGAATTGCTGCAAAAGCCGTGCTGCCGCCATACTGCCATGTGCCAAACGGAATGTCGCGATCGATCGCACCAGCAAAGCTCTCTTCGGAATTTTCAGGCTGAACCAGCCATCTTTGCAGTTGAACATCGAGCCGAAATGCGTTCATGCTCCAGTAGGCAACACTGCCAATTAGTCCCAACGTCAGCAAGAGGGTAAAAAGCACGAGTTTCGGCTGTTTTGGCTGCATAGTTCTGGCTCACTTTAATGAATTTGCCGAACGAACATTCGCGCTTTGAATTCGCCGCGCTTTGAATTTGCCGACTGCTTCAATCAGCACGTTTCCAATTCCCGATGACTCAATTCTAAAGGTGAATATTTTCGATCGAATGTGTTGTGGAAAACATCGAAATTGCAGTCCAATTTGCAGTCCAAACGATCAACTGAACAGCGCGATCGAATTGAAGGGCGCGATCGATTCCTAAAATGAAATTCTGTCTTGCTCCTCAAAAAACTATGCGCTTTCAAATCGGAAACCCGCTGCATCTATCGCCTCCTTCTGCTTACGAAGATGCCTTGCTCTCAGCCCTCGCCTTCTTTCGCCAACAGCCCCGCGAAACGCAAGCGCTCAACTGCCTGTCGATGTATTTGCGGCAGTCCGAAACGCGAGTCATGAGTGAACTGAAATATTACGCCGCGCAAGCCGGACTCGATCCGCAAGCCTTGCTGATGCTGATTCACACCAATCCGATCGAGGCGGAAGCTTTACTGCAAAAAGAACTGTTGCAAAAGGAACTGGGCGATCGCAACCCGTCCCCCTAGCGGCCAAAGCAGTCTACGATTTGATTTCCACCTGAGATCTTGCAGCAGTCGCAACAACGCCCAGAAATTAATTTCTGGTCTGAGCGCGAAAACCCGTGTAAACGGGTTACAACCCTGGCATAGCCTTCTTTTCAGTCAGTTTTAACTGACTTGCGCTGTTAGCCCGAATTTGAATTCAGGGCGGGTCAGGTCGCAGGTGCAAGATCTCAGTTCCACTCGTCTTGTAGGGGTTGCCATGTCGATCGATACCGTTCGCGCCAGAGTGCTGCTGCTGGCCGCCTGCCAAGCCCTCGCCATGACGGGCAGCATTGTCCTGTTCACGACTGCCGCCTTGGTCGGCCAGTCGATCGCCACTAACAAAGCGTTGGCAACGCTGCCGCTCGCCCTGCTGCAAATTGCCACGATGCTGACCACGATTCCGGCTTCCCTGCTGATGCAGCGGATCGGGCGACAGCTTGGCTTCATGGTCGGCGTGCTGATCGGCCTAGCTGGGCAGGTTTGGCGATCGCGGCCATCTTCTCGGCCAGCTTCCCGCTGTTCTGCCTCGCCACGATTTTGTTTGGCTGCTCCAACGGCTTTGTTGGCTTCTACCGCTTTGCCGCCGCCGAAATTGCCAGCGAAAAATTTCCGATCGCAGGCGATCGCCCTAGTCGTGGCGGGCGGCGTGGTGGCGGCACTGCTTGCCCCCTCGATCGCTACCCAGTCAAAAGATGCGCTAGCCGCCACCTTTGCAGGTTCCTACGTGGCGATCGCCGTCCTGCAAATTCTGTCCCTCGGCGTGTTGCTGCTGCTGAAGCTGCCGCGTCCGGTTCAGGCGGAACGGGGATATTCGGGGCGATCGATTGGGGCGATCGTGCAGCAGCCCGTTTTTCTCGTGGCAATTTTGGGCAGCATGTTGGGCTATGGCGTCATGGTGCTGGTGATGACGGCGACGCCGCTGGCAATGGTGGCGCAGGCGCATCCGTTTCACGAAGCCGCAATGGTGATTCAGTGGCACGTCTTGGGCATGTTTACGCCGTCATTTTTCACGGGCTATCTGATTGCTCGGTTTGGCGTGTTGACCATCATCGGCACGGGCGGACTGCTGAGCCTGCTTTGCTTGGCGATCAATCTGCTGGGGTCGGGACTGGTGAACTTTTCGATCGCGCTCCTCCTGCTTGGCATCGGCTGGAACTTTCTTTACATCGGCTCCACCACGCTGCTGACCGAAGCCTACCAGCCCGAAGAACGCGCCAAAACGCAAGCCCTGCACGACTTTTTGATGTTCGCTTTGTTGCACTTGCAACCATGCTCTCAGGAACCGTCTTTCAGCAATTGGGCTGGTCTGCCGTCAATTGGGCGGGTTTGCCGATGGTTGCCGTCGTTCTAATCGCCGTCTGGTGGCTCCGGCAGTTTCGATCGCGCCGTCCTGAAGACCCGATCGCCCCCTCCTCCTAGCTCAGCCCTCCTCAAAGTCTCCCACTCTTGGGGGATTTGGAGGGCGATCGGATTTCGCGATCAGGCGAGTTCGGCCAAGCGATCGCGCCAACGTGCCACCAGTCGCTATGATCAATCTTTGGGTTGAATTGGAGGAAGACTCACGGTTTACACACGCCCCCTCGCTCGCTTGATCGAGCAGTTTCAGCGCTTGCCCGGAGTGGGTCCCAAAACTGCCCAGCGGCTCGCCCTGCATGTCCTCAAACGCCCAGAAGCCGAAGTTCATGCACTGGCTCAAGCCCTTGTTGAGGCGCGGCAGCAGGTCGGCCTCTGTTCGGTGTGCTTTCACTTTTCGGCTGAACCCGTTTGCGAAATTTGTCGATCGCCCAGCCGCGATCAAAACACAATCTGCGTCGTGTCGGATGCGCGTGACGTGATCGCCCTGGAAAAAACGCGAGAATATCGCGGCAAATATCACGTCTTAGGCGGCCTGATCTCACCAATGGACGGCATTGGCCCCGATCAGCTTCACATCGTTTCGCTCGTCCGGCGAGTCAGCCAGCAAAGCATCAAAGAAGTGATTCTGGCGATCAGCCCCAGCGTCGAAGGCGACACAACCACGCTGTATGTCGGCCAACTGCTCAAGCCGTTTACCAAAGTGACGCGAATCGCCTTTGGTTTGCCGATGGGCGGCGATCTGGAATATGCCGATGAAGTAACTTTGGCGCGGGCGCTGGAAGGTCGGCGCGAGTTGGAGTAGCGATCGCCCCTCACTACCCGCCCCTCACAACCCGACTAGAACGACTGGATCACAGCTTTTCCAAACAGCAGCCAGCCCAGCCAAAACGCATTGTGGATTGCGACGATCGCCCGAAACACCCGCTGGTAAGAAGACTTGCTGATCTTATGGCGGAGGATGCGCTGTGCAACGAATGCGCCGATCCAGCCGCCCATCAGTTCGCACAGGTGCAGCCGCCGTTCTTGAATGCGCCACTGTCTTTCTGGGC
>JAAUTJ010000029.1 GCA_012031475.1 Leptolyngbyaceae cyanobacterium SM1_3_5
CTGTGGGGCTTGCTGGCAAGCTACCAAAACGCCAGTCCGCGCAGTTGGAAAGAATCCGAAGTCAGCCTTGCCAATCACATCAGCACCCAGCTTGGGGTCGCCCTTCAGCAAGCCGATTTGCTCGCCCAAACGCAGCAGCAATCCGCCGAACTTGAACGTGCCAAAGAAGCTGCCGAAGCTGCCAACCGCGCCAAGAGCGAATTTCTCGCCAACATGAGCCACGAACTGCGTACCCCGCTCAACGCCATCTTAGGCTTCACGCAACTGATGAGCCGCGATCGCGTACTGAGCGCAGAAAATCGCGCCAACCTGGAAATCATCAACTCCAGCGGCCAGCACTTGCTCGGCCTGATCAACGACGTACTCGAAATGTCAAAGATCGAAGCCGGAAGCCTCAAGCTCAACAGCGGGTGCTTTGACCTCAAAGCGCTGCTCGATCGCCTCGAAGCGATGTTCCGCCTCAAAGCGATCAGCAAGCAGCTTCACCTCCGGTTTGACCTTGCCCCCGACCTCCCCCGCTACATCAACACCGACGAGCGCAAACTGCGTCAAGTGCTGCTCAATCTACTCGCAACGCGATCAAGTTCACGAATGCGGGACAGGTGACGCTGCGGGCTTGGGCAAGAAGGCAGGAGGCAGAAGCAAGGCAGGAGGCAGAAGGCAGAGGGCAGGAGGGTCGAGCCTTCTGCCTCCTGCCTCCTGCCCTCTGCCTCCACTTTGAGGTGCAAGACACCGGAGTGGGCATCGCCCCAGAAGAAATGCAGACGCTCTTTAGCGCGTTTGTGCAGGCGCGATCGAGCCAGATGGCGCAGGAAGGGACGGGACTGGGCTTGGCAATCAGCCGTCGCTTTGTGCAGTTGATGAACGGCGAGATCACGGTGGAAAGTCAGGTCGGGCGGGGCAGCGTGTTTCGCGTCACGATCGCGGCCAGTCTTGCGGAAGCGATTGATCTACCCAGTCCGCTGTCAGCACGGCGCATTGTGGGACTGCTGCCCGACCAGCCCACCTATCGCCTGCTGGTGGCCGAAGACCAATCGGAGAACAGTCAACTGCTGCTGAAGCTGCTCGCGCCGTTGGGGTTTGAGGTGCAGCGGGCAGAAAATGGCAAGGAGGCGATCGCGCTCTATCAACAGTGGCAGCCGCATTTGATTTTGATGGATATGCGAATGCCCGTGATGGATGGCTATGAGGCGACCCGCCAGATCAAAGCCAGCACGAGTAAACTGCCGATTATCATTGCCGTAACGGGCAGCGCCTTTGAGGAAGACCGATCGGCAATTTTGGCGATCGGCTGTGACGACTTTTTACGCAAGCCCTTTCACCCCGATGAAATTTTGGCAAAGCTGGGGGAACACCTGGGAGTCCGCTATCTCTACGAACAGCCAGAAGCCAAAATCGACACACCGCCTAAGATCGACCGAGCAGCGCTATCGATCATGCCGCCGAGTTGGATTGCCCAACTGCATCGCGCTGCTAGCGGCTGTAGCGATCGCCAAGTGCTGCAACTGATCGAGCAAATTCCGCCTGCTGATGCAGAACTTGCTGCGACCCTCCGCGATCTTGCGTATAATTTTCGCTTTGACGACATCGTTGAGCTAACGACCCAGTTGGAAGCCGAGTGAGGCGGAATTTTTCCGGATCTTCACTAAAGGTTCAGTGAAAAACCGGAGCGATCGCCGTTGACCCGTTTCCAAATTCAAACATTTATGGCGATGACGGAATTGTCTGGTTAGGGTAGAGGGGCGCTTGTAGCTTTAAGTACATGGTTTCTGTACAGGTGATGATTTATGCGCCGTCGATTCCTGATGATCACACTGCTTGTATTGTCGTTTGCATTCCCCAGTCTGGCGCAGCGATCGCTCACCGTCCGCGTTGACCGCTGGTTGTCAATCGCCCAAATGCGCGGCAGCGTCACGATGCTGCGCGGCGACTCAGCCCGAACTGCCCAAGTGGGCGATCGGCTGGTGGCAGTGGGCGATGGGGTGAACACCGGAGCCGATTCCGCAGCAGTTCTCACCGTTGACACAGGCGTTGGCTTTGTCAATGTGTTTCAAAATACGCAGGTGCGGGTACAGGCGTTGGGGATTGCGCCGGACAATGGCCGGATTACACGCTTAGCCGTGCCGCGCGGTCAGGTGCGCTTGCAGTTGCGTCCCTTTACGCATCGCGGCTCTGAGCTGGAAATCGAAACGCCTGCGGGGTCAGCGGGGTGCGCGGCACTGAGTTTGGCTTGATTGTGCAGCCCGATGACAAGATGGCCGTTGCCACACTCTCAGGCAGCGTGGAAATTCGCGCACAGGGCAGGCGCGTTCTGGTTCCGGCAGGCTTCCAAAATCTCACGGTTCCGGGTGAGCCGCCCAGTCCACCCACGCCCCTCACCGACAGTACCGAGTTGCGCTATCGCGTCGATCGCCTGATTGAAAGCGACCTGCGGCGGGTGCGATTTGTCGGCCAGGTCGATCCGGTCAACAGCGTTTTTGTCGGAGATGAACCGCAAGTGACCGATCGCAACGGTTTATTTTCGCTGGAATTTCCGGCTCGATCGCGGCAGCAACTCCAAGTTACAGTGGTGACACCGCTGGGCAATCAGCAAGTGTATGAACTGGATCTTCTCTAGATGGCGTCGATCGCGATTGCTGCCTGGAAGTCTGGCGGCACTCGCAATCGCGCTGCTGCTGCATCTGGGCGCGTTCCGGTCGATCGAGCAAATTGCCTACCGCAGCTTGTTTCAGCTTCGCGGTGAACAGGCGTGGGACGATCGCATCGTGCTGGTGGCGATCGACGATGCCAGCTTGCGACAGTTGGGACGCTTTCCGCTGCCGCGATCGCGCTATGCCGATTTGCTCAATCAGCTTGCTTTGGCGCAGCCCAGCGTCGTCGCGATCGATTTGATCTGGTCGGAACCCAGTGCCGATGATGCCGTTCTTGCCGAAGCGATGGCAACCTGGGAAGCGTTGTGCTGGCCGAAACGACCGACACGATCGGCCTGCCGCTGACGCCAATGCCGCAGCTAGCAGAGCAGACGATCGCGATCGGCCACATTCGCATCGTGCAAGAGAGCGATGGCTTGGTGCGGCGAGTTGAACCGCAAGTGAACGGCCAGCCTGCGCTGTGGCTGGCAACAATGCAGGCTTATTCGCTGGTACGGGCTGAAGTTGAGTTGCCTGATCTGCATCCGCAGTGGATCAACTGGCCGAGTGCTGCCGATCGCCTGCCGCAAGTGTCGTTTGCCGATGTGCTAGCGGGCAAAATTCCGCCCGCCCAATTTCAAGACAAAATCGTGCTGGTCGGCGTGACGGCCACTGCGATCGATGCCCAAGCGACCCGTTCGATCGCAATCCGCCAACGGGAGGCGTGATCGTGCAGGCCGCCGCTTTGAACAACGCCCTGAAGCAAAACTTTTTGCAGCCGATCGACGCAAACGGCTGGGTTTTGCTGCTGGGCGGGCCAGTGTTGGGCTGGCTGCTGCCGCGCTGGAGTTGGCGACGGCAGTTGGTGGCGATTGCCAGCCTCAGCTTGGGCTGGTGTGGGCTGAGCTTCGGTTTGTTCCAGGCCAACATTTGGCTGCCTGTTGCCCTGCCGATCGCCTTGTTTTCCACGACTGCCACAGCGGTCACGATTACTGAACGGCTGCGCGAAAATGCACTGCTGGCGCAGCAGGTCGATCGCCTCTGGCAAGCCTATCAGCCGGATTTGATTGCGCGTGAAACGCTGCATCCGCTGCTGGAACTGCAAAACCACAAGCTGAAATTGTCGTCTACGCATCGGCTGCGCGTCGCCCAACTCACCGCACTGGCCGATCAGCTAGGCCGATCGCAATCCGCCCAGGCCGCGATCGCCCGCAGCTTATCGATCGGTCTGGTGGCGGCAGATCGAACCGGGCGCGTTTGGTTTTGCAATCCGGCTGCGATCGTCTGGCTCGATTTGGCAACTGAGAGCAGCCTTCCGGCCAAGCTCGTTCCCGACTGGCTCAGTCCGAGCGAATGGCAAACGGATTTCGATCGCCTCCAGCACGATCGCACCTCGGTTTCGCGCAGTCTGCGGCACGGCAATCGCTGGTTTGCGCTGACGCTGGAGCCGCTGATTTACACTGCCGCCTCGACCGCGCAGCCGCTCGACGGATTTTTGCTGCTGCTGGAAGACATCAGCGATCGCAAGCAGGTTGAACTTCAGCTTCAGCAAGCGAAAGACGCTGCTGATTTTGCCAACCGCGCCAAAAGCGAATTTCTCGCCCACATGAGCCATGAACTGCGAACGCCACTCAACGCCATCTTAGGCTTCACGCAGCTTTTGCTGATGGATCGATCGGTTTTGATTGACCAGCGCGAACATCTCGACATCATCAACACCAGCGGCCAGCATCTCCTGTCCTTAATCAACGATGTGCTGGAGATGAGCAAAATCGAAGCCGGACGGCTGAAGCTGAACATAACCAGCTTCGACCTGATGGAACTGCTCGATCGCCTCGAAGCCATGCTGCACCTGAAGGCCGAATCCAAGCAGCTTCAGCTTCAGTTTGAACTGGGCACCCACCTGCCCCACTTTGTCACGGCAGATGAAGGCAAACTGCGGCAAGTGCTGCTCAATCTGCTGGGAAACGCGATTAAATTCACCGAGGCAGGGCACGTTGTCCTCTGTGTTGAGGCGAGTCAGGGGGTAGGGGCTGGGGAGCAGGGGTTTAGAAGACCGTTTGAATCGTCTCTGCCCAATCCTCAATCCCCCATCACGCTGCACTTCACGATCGCGGATACGGGCATCGGCATTTCGCCCGACGAGATCGATCGCCTGTTTCAGCCGTTTAGCCAAACGCGATCGGGTCAGCAGGCGCAAGAAGGCACCGGACTGGGACTCGCAATTAGCCAGCGGTTTGTGCAGTTGATGGGCGGCGAGATTACCGTTCGCAGCGTAGTTGGGTGCGGCAGCGTGTTTCAGTTCACGATTTTGGTGCAGTCGGCGGCGATCGAGGCGGACTTGTCGAGCGTTTCGGCTCAGCCGCGATCGATCCTCAGTTTGGCTGCCAATCAGCCCGCCTACCGTCTGCTGGTGGTGGAAGACCAAGCGGAAAATCGCCAATACCTATTTGGCCTGCTCAAGACGATCGGCTTTGAGGTGCAACAGGCCGACAGTGGCGAGGTGGCGATCGCGCTGTGGCGACAGTGGCAGCCTCACGTGATTCTGATGGATATGCGGCTACCCGGAATCAGCGGTTACGAAACCACTCGGCAAATTAAAACCAGTACGCAGGGGCAAGTGCCAATCATCATTGCGGTCAGCGGCGAAGCATTTGAGGAAGACCAAGCAGCGATGCGGGCGGCGGGCTGTGACGACGTGGTGCGAAAACCTGTGCAGACTGAAATTCTGCTTGCCAAGCTTGGGCAATACCTGGGGGTAGACTACAAATATGACGAAGACGAGAAACCTGTTGATCCACCATCGATCGCTCCCGCCGAAGCGATTCATCGCGATTTAGCCGCCATGCCTGCCGACTGGCTTGCCCAACTCCGTGAAGCAGCGCAGGGCTGTCGCGATCGCCAGGTGCTAGAACTGATCCAGCAGATTCCGGCTGAGAACGTTGTCCTTGCCGAGACGCTCACGGCGTTTGCTGTTGACTACCGCTTCAGCGATATTTTCGACCTGATTACCGTCACTGCCCAGCCATGAATTCAATTTCTGCCCTAACGAAAGGCAATATTTTAATTGTCGATGACACACCCAACAATTTGCGCTTGCTCTCCAGTATGCTGACGCAGCAAGGCTATGAAGTCCGCAGTGCAATTAGCGGGGCAGTGGCGCTGATGGCCGTGCGAACGGTGCATCCCGACCTGATTTTGCTCGATATTAATATGCCAAGAATGGGAGGCTATGAAGTGTGTGAGCATCTCAAAGCCGACTTGCAAACTCAAGAAATTCCCGTGATTTTTTTGAGCGCATTGAGTGAAGCGATCGACAAAGTTCGGGCTTTTCAAGTCGGCGGTGTGGACTACATCACCAAGCCGTTTCAGGTGGAAGAAGTGCTGGCGCGAGTCGAAAATCAACTCACCTTGCGGCGGATGCAGGTTGACCTTGAGCAGGCCAAATCAGAAGCGCTCAAAGCGCTAGAGCAAGAAAAAGAATTAAACCGCCTCAAGACCGAATTTGTCTCGATGATTTCGCACGATTTTCGCAGCCCGCTCACCAGCATTCGCGGCTTTTCGGAACTGCTGCGCCAAACGCTGCCCTCTGGCAAGCCTGCAATCTCGCCGGATGTGCAAGTCCGCTATTTTGAAAAGATCGACGGCGCGATCGATCACATGCTGAATCTGCTCGATGAAGTGCTGTTAATTGGCAGCTTGGAATCGGGCAGATCGCGGTATGAACCGATCGCAATGGATCTGTTCCATTTCTGTCAGGAACTAATTGAAGTATTGCAGGTGAGTACCGATCAGCATCAGCTTCAATTTCTATGCACTGGTACTTGCAGCACGGCTGAAATTGATCCGACTTTGCTGCGGCAAATTCTCACCAATTTAGTCAGCAACGCGATGAAATATTCGCCCAATGGTGGCACGATTCAATTTCGCTTGGACTGTCAAGACGGCTGGGCAACCTTTCAAATTCAAGACCAGGGAATTGGCATTCCTGCCGCCAATCAGCAGCATTTGTTTGAAACCTTTTATCGCTGCAATAATGTCGGCCCCATTAAGGGCACAGGCTTGGGTTTAGCTGTTGTCAAGCGCTGCGTCGATCAGCATCACGGCAGCATTTCGATCGCCAGTACAGAAGGCATTGGCACGACGGTAACGGTGACGCTGCCGCTCCGGGCGATCGAGTCGCTGGCTTCCGCCTGAAGCATTATTTTGAAGTGCTATTTCACCAGTCGCTCCAGATACCGCTCAATCAGCAAAATCGCGACGATATCATCGATCGGGCGATCGATTACGCGCAGGCCGATCGGCAACAGGCGCGACAACCCTTTGGGTGGAAACATCTGCCAGTAGCGATCGCGAGCTTCCAAAGTGCTGTAGCGCTCATCCACCAGCACAACGCGCAGCGGATCGGGCAGATCGAGCAGCTTTTGCTTCCATTCCCGTGCGCTGGTTTGGTCGCCCATCACCAAGATGGAAATGGGGTATTGGCTGCGGAGCGTTTGAATCGTGGCGATCGCGTCGCCTGCTGCAATGACGGCGTGGTAGAACAAATTGCGATCGAGTCCCATGATGGCGAATCCGCACTTTTGGCGACCCGGATCAAATCCTAAAATGACGGGCTGTCGAGGCGGCACAGGCGAAAGCGGCATGAACGATCGTTAAGAGGTGCGGCGGCTATTGACTAATGTAACCTGAGTCTTCTGGTGAAAACCGCTCGATCTAGGCGCGATCGCCTCAATCTGGCGATCGCGCCTTTCTGCCGATGGCCTCCACCCCAACGCCAAAGAATAGGCTGCCCTGCGGCAAGATTTCCGAGTTGGGATGCGATCGCGGCCCCTTAGCTTTGAAATTACACTTTCGCTTCGTCGCGAACGAGTTTATCCCAGCCCAGATCCTTGAGGTTGTTGTTCCGGCGCAGGGGGCGCGTCACCAATTCCAAAATGTCGCGGGTGTTGGTGAAGCCGTGAATTTGGGCGAAGGTGAATTCGACTGACCATTTGGTGTTGATGCCGCGAGCTTCAAGCGGATTCGCGTTTGCCATTCCCGTAATCACCAGATCCGGCTGGTTTTCTTTGATGCGCTGAAGCTGGTTGTAGTTGTCGGGCTTTTCGATGATTTTGGGCAGCGGCGCGTTCATTTCGTGGCAGGTTTTTTCCAGCAGGGCAAGCTCTGCCGCCTGATAGCGCTTGTCCATGTAGGGGATGCCGATTTCGGGGACGGTCATGCCGCAGCGGACGAGGAAGCGGGCGATCGAAATCTCCAGGAGGTTGTCGCCCATGAAGTAGACCGACTTGCCGCGAATCAGCTTCACGTAGTCTTCGACGCTTTCCCAAATTTGGCTTCGCGCTCATCCAATCCTTGCGGTTCGATGCCGAAGACCGAGCAGATTTTCTCGATCCAAGCGCGAGTTCCATCGGGACCGATCGGGAAGGGCGCACCGATCAGCTTGCACTTGCGGCGGCGCATCAGCGTGGTGGCCGTGCGAGACAGGAACGGATTCACGCCGGAGACGTAGTAGCCTTCTTCGAGGACGGGAAGTTCGGTGTAGCGCTTGGCGGGAAGCCAGCCGGAGACTTTAATGCCTTGCTTCTTCAATTCGAGCGTTAGCTGCGTGACAACCGGATCGGGGAGAGAGCCAAAGAGAACGAACGGCGGATGCTCGGCATATTCGGATTCGTCAGCCGCCACGTCTTCTTTTTTGCGGCCAAAGTTAAGCAGTTTGGAGATCGCGTTGCGCTCTTCTTTTTCAGATTCGAGCTTCGGGGCTTTGTCAGGACAGCGAGCCGCCATTGCTGCCAGGACGGTATCTTCGCCCTGCGTGAAGGCGTAGTCCAGTCCGTTGGCGCGGGCAACGACGATCGGAATGCCGATTTCTGATTCCAATTTGGGAGCAAGTCCTTCGAGATCCATTTTGATGATCTCGGTGGTGCAAGTGCCGATCCAAACGATGACGCTGGGGTTGCGATCGCGCTTGATCTGGTCGCACAGGCGCTTGAGTTCTTCGTAGTCGTTAAGCTGAGCGGAGATGTCGCCTTCTTCGAGTTCGGCCATTGCGTAGCGCGGTTCGGCAAAAATCATCACGCCCATCGCGTTTTGCAGAAAATAGCCGCAAGTTTTTGTGCCGATCACCAAAAAGAAGCTGTCTTCGATTTTTTGGTAGAGCCACGCGACGCAGCTAATCGGACAAAAGGTGTGATAGTTTCCCGTATCGCACTCAAACTCTAGGGATTGGGGGGCGGTGTCTGTCGATGTCATAGGAGGATTTCTTGGTGAGATTCTTGGTGAGATTTATGGGCGGGGGGGAAGTTCGTCTTTGCGTAGGGGTCGGCAGTCGTCTTCGATCGCCTCACTGACTTTCATCGCAACGGCTGTGCCGCTGGGCAGCATCAGGGGCGAATCAGACTGGGGTAACTGGTCTAGCATCTTGTCTGGATTGAAGTTGAGTCCCAAGGCGCGGACGATGCGATCGGGACTGCTGCTGAGATCGACAATCAGCGGGAGTAGCTGCGTCAGTTGCGGTTCGAGGACGGAGAGCGTTGCCAGAATAAAGCTTGAAGAGGGACGACGCTGGCCTTCAGAATCAACCCAAACGCCCAATCGGATGAGCCAGGAGCGATTTTCGCGGTAGTAGGTGAGCCATGCGGCCTTGAGCGATCGACGCAGTTCTTCAGTGTTCATGGGGAATTGGGTGTCAGGTGTCAGGTGTCGGGGATCGGTTGTTTTCCCGACATCCGACACCCGCTACCCGATACCCAACCTACACCATCATTAGATCGAGTTCTTCGTCTTCGGAGCGCACAGGTGCTTTTACCGGATTGAGGTAGAAGTCGGAGAGCAAGGTGAAGAGTTCGCGATCGGGCGCATCGTTGGGGACAACGCCTTCGGGACGGGCGAGAATTTGGTCGGCAATGTTGAGGTAGTAGTCGCAGACGTAGTTGAGTGAGGGGTCGGTTTCGGCCATCTCGAATAGGGTTTTGCCTTTGACGCGAGAAACGCGGATGTCTTCGATCAGCGGCAAAATTTCCAACACGGGCATCGGCACGGAGTCGATGTATTTGTCGATTAGATCGCGCTTGCTGGTGCGGTTGCCAATCAGTCCGGCCAGTCGCAAGGGATGCGTCCGGGCTTTTTCGCGGACGGAGGCGGCAATCCGGTTGGCGGCAAACAAAGCGTCGAAGCCGTTATCCGTGACGATCATGCAGTAGTCGGCGTAGTTGAGGGGAGCCGCGAAGCCGCCGCAGACCACGTCGCCCAGCACGTCGAACAGAATGACGTCATATTCGTCAAAGGCGTTGAGTTCTTTGAGCAGCTTGACCGTTTCACCGACAACATAGCCGCCGCAGCCTGCGCCAGCCGGAGGGCCACCCGCCTCGACGCAATCGACGCCGCCGTAGCCTTTGTAGATCACGTCTTCCGGCCAGACATCTTCGTAGTGATAGTCCTTTTCCTGAAGCGTGTCGATGATCGTGGGAATCAAAAATCCGGTCAGGGTGAAGGTGCTGTCGTGTTTGGGGTCGCAGCCGATTTGCAAAACTTTTTTGCCGCGTCGGGCGAGGGCGACTGAGATATTACAGCTTGTCGTGGATTTTCCGATCCCGCCTTTTCCGTAGACTGCTAGTTTCACGCGGGTTGTCTCCTCTGTTTGTTGCTGATCCGCAGGGTCGCGTCTTCACAAGTGGGTTATGTCTGCATTATTGACAAAGTTCGGCCCGATCGAAAGCGATCGTTACAACAAGTAAGGGTGCTGTTTTGCGATCGGGCGTTGCAGATGATGGAATTCAGATGTAGTCCGGCAAAATTCGTATTTTCAGGTCAAAAACCAAAATAATCAGCTTTGCTGCTGCTATTTTAATTAATGGAGAACAATAAGCAAATGTATTAAAGCACCGAGGTTGAGGCTTTCCAGCTTTGATCGAGCAGGTGTAGAAGCAGAAGTTCCAACGCTGTGGCGGGTTTTTTCGCTGCTCGTGTGGGTAGGGAGGCGATGCGATCGAGCAATTCTGCGTGTTGAATTGGCGTTTGGGTTCAAACCCGGCAGCGCGGGTTAGCCATTTTGTGAAAAATCATTAATTTTATGGAAATTGCTGCTGCAATTGAAAGTTTGAGTCAGATACGTAAAGTTCGTGCGATCCCGGACGCAGGGCAATCTATCCTGGTCTAGAATGAGCAAGACAATCGAACTACAAGAATTCTTCACTCCCCACATCCATCTATGGATAGAAAAATGACTCGCTTTTGCCTGCTGGTGACGCTTTGCAGTTTGGCTGGCCTCGTTCTCGGTGGAACTGTTAGCCGCGCTGAGATGCAGCAGTGTCTTGTCACCGATTCTCCCACAAACGCCTGCTTGACCGCAGACCCGACCGAAAAAACGGTTGAAGGAATGGGAATGGGAGTTGTGGCAGGGGCAGGAGCGGCGATCGGTGCGGTGTGGCAGTTGCGTCAAAACAACGATTAAGTTGCGATCGCTGCTTTGTGAGTCGCGCACTAAAAATGATTCAAGTCAGAGCAGAGGAACTGAAATATTTTCCTCTGCTTTTTGCGCTCGGCTGGGTCGATCGCTTTCATCCTGTGGAAATTCTGTAACTTGAATTACGAAAAAGGAGCTAGAAA
The DNA here is from genome assembly GCA_012031475.1 of Leptolyngbyaceae cyanobacterium SM1_3_5. Taxonomy (GTDB): domain Bacteria; phylum Cyanobacteriota; class Cyanobacteriia; order Elainellales; family Elainellaceae; genus JAAUTJ01. Next base: position 11,238 of record JAAUTJ010000029.1, read on the forward strand.
AATCAGGCTGCTGATTGGAATTGACTAAAGCGATCGCGTGAATTGCAGCTTCAAATTATTTAATTTTCAATGAAAAAAGCGGATGTCACCACCCGCTTTGAACCCCAAAAATGAGCTTAGATTGACCTGAAATCCGCACAAAAAACTGAATTTTACGCAGCGCGGCGGGTGAACAAGCCCCACAGGAAGATGAGGATGATTGCGCCCACAACTGCCGTTGCAATGCTGCCAATGCTGAAGGCAGCACCCGTTCCTATTCCTAACAGGGTTTGACCCAGCCAGCCGCCCAACAGCGCACCCAAGATGCCCAAACCGATCGTTGCGAAGATGCCGCCGCCCTGATCACCGGGATAGATCAACTTAGCCAACGCACCAGCAATCAAACCTAAAATAACCCAGTACAGAATTCCCATTTTGTAATCTCCTTAACAAACTTTTGTTGGCATTCCTTTTAACAGTTTCAAGATATCAATTGCCAACACTAGATCACTTCTGTCTAGAGGATGAATCTAATAATTCCTCTATCGACAGACTCAGAAAAGTTCAAATTACTAGCTAAAGACAGAGTGAGAGCGACCCTTTTTTCTGCTTTTGTTTTAGCGATCGAACAAGACTTCCGATCGCTCACATAGAATATAAGGGATAAAAAAGAAGCCACTCCCTTAAAAAATGTTTCGTCGATCGACTACTTGCAGGCGACAGAACAAGCAGCTTCAAGCAATTCAAGTTTATTGTTCAAGCTTGCTGACTTTTTTGAACCATCGCATTTTTCGTTTTAGCGCTGTGGCTAGTTTAGTGATGCTGTGCTGTTTGGTTCCAGCGATCGCGGCCAGTCAAAATGCCACTCAAACCACGACTCAAACCGTTTATGTGTTTGGTGATAGTTTATCCGACACAGGAAATTTATTTACCCGGACTGGACAGCCATCGCGCCCTTATGTAAATGGTCGATTTTCTAACGGCTTGTTGTGGGACGATCGCCTCGCCAATCAGCTACAGACACGCTGACCCCCCGTGACTCAAATTGCGGCAGGAAAAACGGCTGCAAGCATTAATTTTGCCTTTGGCGGTGCAACGACCGGAATCGATCAATCAAGCGATCGATTGGGATTGCAGCAGCAGGTGCGGCTATTTCGCGAACAGCAAAGCGGAGCCGCGAAACCAAGTGCCATTTATCTGGTTTGGGCAGGAGCAAATGATTATTAAGTGGGCGATCGCTGGATGCGGCTGAACCGATCGCCAATTTACGCAGCGCGATCGAGAGTTTGATCGAGGCGGGCGCACGGCGAATTGTGGTGGGAAATTTGCCACCGCTTGGACAGCTTCCTGCAACTCGCAATCGAGACAGCGCGGTGAGGCTCGATCGACTCGCGGTCAGTCACAATCAGCAGGTGGCGGCTTTGGTGGCAGAATTAGGGCAGCGTGACGGAGCAACTGCGCGGCTACTCGACGTGAATGATTTGTTTGAGCGGGCGATCGCTTCGCTGCCTTTGGGCACGGGCGAATTCAACTTCACCAACGTCACCGAGGCTTGTCTGGATGCCCAGCGAGAAACGATCTGTGCAAATCCAGACCAGTATTTATTTTGGGATGGCATTCATCCAACTCGTGCTGCCCACGAGCGCATCAGTGAAGTGGCTTTGTCGCTGAGCGTTGCGATGTCAACCACTCGTGAATTCGATCGCCCAGCCGCACCAGTTTTGCTGGGTCTTGGTGGGTTGATCTTGGGCAGTTTGGCGGCGATCGCAGTGGCGATTCGAGCGAAAAAACGATAGCGAAAAACGATGTCGAAGCTATTAGCAGAACGAGAAAAAATCTCACAAAAAAGGACAAAAACGCTGTGAAGTTCGATCAGTTGTTTGAGTCGATCGCGGCTTTGGTGATGTGTCATTCGCCTAGCGGAGCCGAAGGAGAAATCAATATGTTCTTACGAGAACATTTTGAGAATTTGAAATGCGACTGCTGGCTGGATGCTGCCGACAATTTGGATTGCCAAAATTCCCGGACGCGATTCGAGTCGATCGATCGCCATACTGCACATAAAGACGAGATTGGGGCGATCGTCGAAACGGGTCGGAGCGGCGGGAAAAGTCGAAGTTCGCAGGCTGGGCGGAGCATATCCTTGGGTGTATGGCGAGGGCGTTGTGGATTTCTTGGGCGATCGGCAAACGATCAGCGGCGTTCTCAGCTTTGGGTCGCGGCATGTGTCGCACGAATCGCCACAAAAAGCGCAGCAGGAAGACCAGCCTGTGCGCTGGGAGGATGCCTGGATTGAAACGAAGTGTTCGGCGGAAGAACTGGAAGCAGCAGGCATTCGACCGGGAACGCGCATGGTGGTTGGCAAGCATCGCAAAGCGCCGTTTCGACTGGGTGATTTCATTGCGAGCTATACGCTGGACAACAAAGCCTCGATCGCCATTTTGCTGGCTTTGGCTGAACAACTTCAAAATCCCGCCGTTGATATTTTCCTGGTGGCCTCCTCTAAAGAAGAAGTCGGGGCAGTCGGAGCGATGTATTTCTCGCAGCATCAGGTTTTGGACGCTTTAATTGCGCTGGAAATTTGTCCCTTGTCGGCAGAATATCCGATCGCAGACGGCGAAGCTCCCGTTCTCCTCGCCCAAGACGGCTACGGACTGTATGACGATGGATTAACCCAACAGCTTCAGCAAGCAGCACAGCAGGCAAACGTTCCCGTTCAGATCGCGACAATTAGCGGATTTGGCAGTGATGGGTCGATCGCAATGAAAAACGGCCATGTGCCCAAAGCCGCCTGTCTGAGTTTTCCGACCCAGAACACACATGGATTTGAGATCGCACATCTGGGGGCGATCGCTCACTGCGTCACGATTTTGAAAGCGTTTTGCGAATCGATCGAATAAAGTAACAAAGCAACAGCCTTGCCCTCATTAGACCTCTTGCGCGAATGCTAAAACGCTCCCCAAAACCCTCATGAATGGGGGACTTTGAGAGCAGCACTACCACAGGGTTTGCTTTGCTCGACTCTCCCAAACGCGATCGTACTCTCCACCTCCAACGCGATCGCCACTCAAGGCCGCGAGAATCTGTCCGGCAGTCGGCAGGCTTTCCGGATCGACGTGGTGAGCAGGATTCCACAAGTTCGATCGCACGATCGCCCGCGCACACTGAAAATAAACCGCCTCAATGGAAATCACAATCACCGATCGCGGCGCTTTCTCCTCGACGGCAAAGGAATTGAGCAGGTGAGGATCGATCGAAACCTGAGCGCGACCATTTACTCGCAAGGTATTCCCCAAACCGGGAATCAAAAACAGCAGGGCAACACGCGGATCGCAAACGATGTTTCGCAGTGAATCGATCCGATTGTTGCCGCGTCGATCGGGCAGCAGCAGCGTTTGGTCGTTGTGGACGCGGACGAATCCGGGGCGATCGCCACGCGGGGAACAGTCCATTCCGTCTGGGCTGCCAGTGGCAAGGACGGCAAACGGTGAAGCGGCAATTAGGGCGCAATAGTGCGGCGTGAGGCGATCGATTTCTTTGACGATCGCGGCTGATCCCGGCTGACCGTAGAGCGCTTCGAGTTCTGCGATTGTGGTGACCGATCGACATGATTTAGAGGGAATGAATGATTCCTATTGTCGATCGCGATCAAGCAAAATTGAAGCGGTGAAGCGATCGGGTGTTATTTCAACTTACGAGCAACGATAAACAGAAATAGCGGAATTCGTAACCGCCGCTCATATTCTTCTTCGCTTTGAAAATTATCTTTTGAGGTACGGGATTCTCGTCAGTCGCTCTACAGCAAAGCCAGCATTGCTGACCAGATCAAAATAGTCTTCTAGCGTGTGGTGATATTTAGTGAGTTCCTGACCTAGCCAAGTGTGAACTCTTGCGCCTGACCTGAAGTAGTCATCAACTAACCAACTGGTACGGCGGCCTTCTGCCAAGCTTGCGAAGTTTGACGTGATGATTGGATGCTCGATCGATAGAATCACTCGCCCATTTGGACGAAGCGATCGATAGATTTGTTGAAATACAGGTTCAAGGTTCTCAACATAGTTGAGCGCCAGCCGTGATGACACCAAATCAGCCTGTTCATCTTCGGCTTGCCAAGTTTCGATGCTTGCGTGACGAACTTTTCCTGGAGTGTTTGCAAGTGTTTGACGAGCAACATTGACCATTGCCTGCGACGCTTCAATGCCAAGATACGATCGCGCCCCTTGAAGAAGTGCTTCTCTGCCAAAAGCAGCATCTCCACAGCCTAAATCGACAATACTAAGATTGCTCAATTCTCCGACAAGTTCTAGAAAAATTGGGCGTTCTAAGGTGTTGTTGGGATTGTCTGGTTGAAGACGCTGAGCAAAGTACCTTGCCTGTACTTCTGGGTTGTCGTAGAACTCTTCGGCGCTGGGCATGGCACTTTCATCTATTTATTCAGGCTGAAACTTTTGATCCGATCCTGCCGCATAAATTGCTGCCAAAATCGCCCAGTTCAGCACGTTGATTCGCGCATCGTAGAACGTGACATCGAGCAGGCAAAGGCGATGCAGCTCCAAAAGGCGAGACAGTAGCCGATCAAAATGGCGCGGTAGGCAGGATCGATCGCGCTACTGAACAGCCTGCGAATCGTGCGATAGCAGATCCAGCCAACGAAAAGTGTGAGGGCGATCGAGACGAGCAATCCGGTTTCGCAGCCCAGCAATAGCCAGAAGTTATGCGGATGAAAGGCCGGATAGGTTTCGCTGATGGGCAAATCGTCATACAGCAGCTTGTAGTTGCCTAAGCCCCAGCCGAGCAGGGGGCGATCGCGGATCAGATCGATCGCAAATCGCCAAATCTCGACACGCGGATCGTCCGTCCAACTGCCGACCGACAAAGCGCGTCCGCCAATGCCAAAAACTGCTGCGGCTGCGACGATCGCGCCCATGCTGGTTAATCCGGTGATCAGCAGCTTGCGGTTCACCTTGACGCACAAGGTAAAGACGACGAGTTGCGAGATTGCGACCAGAAAGCCGTTGCGCGACCCGGCGAGGACACGATCCGCATCCGGGCCGGGGATGCTCAGCACGCCCGAGGCGGTGAGCTACACCCGGGGCTCGATGACGCAGGAGCACCGCGCGATCGATGGCAACTTCATCAACGACTCGTACTGGCTGCTGTTTCCCGTTCCAGCTGGTGTGGTCGGATCCGGCGGTGACGGAAGCGGCGCAGCGGGTGAACAGCCCGATCAAGGGGCAGTGGCTGCGCGAGGTGACGGCCACGTGGGCCGCGGGCGGCTACACGCCGGGCGACACGTATGTGATGTACGTCGATGATGCGGGGGTGCTCAAACACG
>JAAUTJ010000596.1 GCA_012031475.1 Leptolyngbyaceae cyanobacterium SM1_3_5
AGGAATGGGGATTAGGGGCTGAGCAGCTTCAAACGTGAGCAGATCAACAATCGGCATATTTAAGTTGAAACAACCAGAGTCGATCGCCCCCCTCACCAGCAGCACTTTCACGCCCGCATCCTGGGCCATGAAATCCGATCGCTCCCTCGGATAGCTCGGATCGATCGGCACATAAGCCGCACCCGCCTTGAGAATCCCCAACAGCCCGATCGCCAGTTCGATCGATCGCTCCACACAGATGCCGACCCGATCTTCCGGCTGGATGTGGCGCGATCGCAAATCGTGAGCAAGCTGATTAGCGCGGGCGTTGAGTTCGCGGTAGGTGATCTGTTGGTCTGCAAAGATGACGGCGATCGCATCTGGAGTTCGATCGACCTGCGCTTCAAACAGTTGATGAATTGTGGTTGGCGGGTAGTCAGCCTCGGTTTGGTTCCAGTCCTGTCGCTGCTGCTGTTCGATGGAGGTGAGGAGTGAGAAGGCGGATAAGGTTTTCTGGGGATTTTGGGCGATCGCTTCGAGCAGAATTTCAAAATGCTGGAGCAGGCGATCGATCGTGTCTGATGGCAAACGATGGCGATCGAACTTGGCTTTAATCGTAAGCTGGTCTGCGCCTGAAACCAGAACGGTGAGCGGAAAGCTTGTCCATTCGGTGACTTGAACAGCGGTGATTTGCAGATCCCGATCGGACTGAAGCAGGGCGGGCGCGATCGGATAGTTCTCAAAGACGAGAATGCTGTCAAATAGCGGTGTCCCCGATCGATTAAGCCCGTCCTGAATCTCCCACAGCGGCGTAAATTCGTACTGCATCGCCTCGCTCTGAGCGGTCTGAAGCTGTTGCAGCCAGGAAATCAGCGGCGACTGGGGCGCAATCTGCATCCGCACGGGCAGCGTATTGATGAACAAACCGACCATCGATTCGGCTTCGGGCAGCAGCGATCTGCTTCGCTGATCTCGGAGAGTACGCCCTGCCGAAGTCGCGCCAAACACCACGTCTGTTTCACCTGTGAAGCGACTCAGCAGCAGGCCGAACGCGCCTTGCATCAAGGTGTTGAGCGTCAGTTGGTGTTGCTTGGCGATCGAGTGCAGGAGGGCAGTTGTGGCGGCGGAAAGCGTAATTTGCTGCTCGTCCCAAGCGGGGGCGATGGTCGATCGATCGGCCAGCGTCGTCAAGCTGGTGAAGTCTTTCAGGCGCGTTTGCCAAAAGGCTTTGCGGCTGAGAGGTCTTGCTGCTGGAGGCAGGCGATGTAGTCGCGGTAGGGGCGGCGGGGCGGGTGGCTGTCGGACGATCGCGCCGAGGCAAAGACTTCTTGCAGGACGATCGCGGCTGACCAGCCATCGAGAATCAGGTGATGCTGCGTCCAGATTAGGTGATAGCGAGTTTCGCCCAACCGAATCAGCGTCAGGCGCATCAGGGGCGCAGCTTTCAGGTTGAAGGGCTGCTGGCGATCGCGCTGCAAAAATTCGCTCAGTTGCGCTTGCGGATCTTCACGGTCTCGCCAGTCTGCTTCCTGCCAAGGCAGTTCGATCGCCCGGTAAACAACCTGAAACGGCTGGTCGCGCTGTTCCCACTGAAAGGCCGTTCGCAAGACCGGATGCCGATCGATCGCCTGCTGCCAAGCGGCTCGAAAGGCCGGAACGTCAGTTAAGCCCTCGATCGTAAGCTGAATTTGCGGCAGGTAGGCTTCCGCTTCTGGCGTGAGCAGCGCGTGAAACAAAATGCCCTGCTGCATGGGCGAGAGCGGATAGAGGTCTTCCACTTTTTGGGCATTTTTTGGGCAGTCATTGCGCCTCCTCCAAATCGGCCAGCAGGATATCCAGTTCCGCCTGATCGATCGCCATCAGCGGAAAATCCGAGGGCGTGTAGCCGCCCGCAGTGGGAGATAGGCAGTGATCGATCAGGGTTTGCAGTGCGGTCATAAAGTCGTTTGCCAGCGTTTCGATCGTGCTTTTGCGGTGAATGGCGCGGCTGTAGCTCCAGTTGAAGTGCAGTTGATTCGACCAGACCAAGCCGTTGATTTCAAGTAGCACATCGCGCCCGCCTCGCGGACTGCGAATCGCCCCGATCGCTTCTGGCGCAATGCCAAACTGCGATCCCAGCACGGCATCGGTTTGACCCAGATAGTTAAACCGCACAGTGGGACGGGGAATCGATCGCAACTGCTTTTGCGTCTCGACATCGGCCAGATAGCGCCCCAGACCGAAGGCAAATCCGGGCGGAATCGATCGCAACTGCTCTTTGATGGTCTTAATCGATGCACCGGGAGCGCTGGCAGAACTGAGATTCAGCCAAACGGGAAACAGCGTTGTGAACCAGCCGACCGTGCGCGAGAGATCGATCGATTCAAGGCTGTCGATCGAAAGACCGTCGATCGAAAGGCTGTCGCGTCCGTGTCCTTCAAGCTCAACATAAAGCTGAGGCTGACCTGTCCACCGTTCGATCGCCTGTGCCAAAGCCGTCAGCAGCAGATCGCTAATTTGCGTTTGATAGGCTGCGTGAACCGTTTGCAGAAGCGATCGCGTCTGAGTGACACCCAGCGAAACCGTAATCGTTTCCACTTCCGCCATCGCATTACTCGCTATTGTATTACTGCCAGCCGAAAAATCGATCGGCAGCGCGAAAGATTGATGCAATTTTGTTGATGCAATTTTTGCCAATCGTTCAGCGCGGACAGGAAAGCTGGAGAATTGGCCTCGGTTTGCAGCGCGATCGCCCACTGCTGAAACGAAGTCGTTTTTGGCGGCAGTTGAACCGATTCGCCGCGCTACAAACTGCTGATAAATTCGCTCCAAAATCCGTCAGCAAAATTCGCCAGGACACGCCATCGACAATCAAATGATGCAGCACCAACAGCAGACGGCTCGATCGATTTGCGCCACGATCGAAATACACCATGCGCATCAGTCCCGCTGCCAAATCGAGACTCGTTTGCGCCTGCGCGGAGGCCGATTCGATCGCCGCCGTCTGCTGCAATTCGGACAGACTGGACAGATCGATCGCGCTCAAAGGCAGATCTGAGAATCCGCGTGAACCTGCTGCCAGCCTGCTTCTGAAACGTGAAACCGCAGCCGCAAAGCGTCGTGATGAGCGATCAGGTGAGCAATCGATCGCGCCAAGATTTTGAGATCGATCGCCTGCCGGACTTCCAGCAGCAGCGATTGATTCCAGTGATGCGCGTCGGCCAAATTCTGCTCAAAAAACCAGTGCTGAATCGGCGTGAGCGGAACTGCGCCTGTGACTTTTCCCTGCGGAGCGGCGATGGCCTCGATCGTGTTCGCCAGTGCCGCCAGTTCTGCCAGCGTTTGCGCCTGAAAAATCTGCTTCGGAGTGAGGTGCAGCCCGATCGCATTCGCCTGAGCGATCGCCTGAATCGCCAAAATTGAATCGCCACCGAGCGCAAAGAAATTGTCGTCAAGGGCGATCGAGTCTAGGTTTAGGACGCGCTGCCAGATTTGGGCGAGTTGTTGTTCAGTGGGGGAGTGGGGGTGTCGGGTGT
>JAAUTJ010000597.1 GCA_012031475.1 Leptolyngbyaceae cyanobacterium SM1_3_5
GTCCGGTTCGCATCGTAGAAGGCGTTGACGTTCCAGCGATCGATCGGCACTTCCGTCACGGCATCGACGCCGTTGATCAGCAGTTGCCAAAACGCTTCTGGTGTCTCGGCTCCACCGGGAAAGCGGCAGCCCAAACCGACAATGGCGATCGCTTCGGTTTTCGCACGTTCGACGGCTTCCAGCTTGGTGCGGGCTTCTTTCAACGCCAGCAAGAGCCGCTGTGATGAATTAAGCTGGTCTGCTTTTGTGCTGAGATCTTTTGTGCTGAGATCTTGGGTACTGAGATCCACCATGTCAGTTCCTTTGCAGTAGTGATTCAAGTTCGGCCAGTTCTGCGGCGATCGAAGCTTCCAGGGCATCGTCGGAAAGCTGCTCAATGGCGGCGATCGCGGCCAGGTCGATCGCGGCGGCAGCATCTTCCGATTCAGCCGCTTCCCAACCGAGAACTTCGTCACCGATGTAGACGGCAAGTGCGGCGATCGTCGGGCATTCAAACGTCAGCGTCGGCGGCAGCGAAGTCGCGAAACTCTTTTCCAGTCGGGCTTTTAGCTCCAAGGCCATCAGCGAATCCATGCCCATTTCAAAAAAGCCGCGCTCCGGATCGATCGATTGCGCCTCGCTCAGCCGCAGGACAGCGCGAACTTCCGATTGCAGATAGGCAATCAGTTGGTCAAGGCGATCGCCCTCAGCAGCAGCGGCAATCTGTTCGATCGCAGTCGATCGAGTTTGTTCAGTGGGCGCTGTGGGCTGGGCAGAGCCGAGATGGGCGAGGAGCGATCGCTGGCCTCGCGCTTCATACAGCGGCCTAAACTGGCGTCCAGTTCACATCAGCAACGGTGGCTTGAACCACGTCAGAATCGAGCAGAAGATTGAGGGCGGCGATCGCCTGCTGCGGCTGCAAAAGGCGGATGCCCATGCGCGTCAGCCACTGCTGCGCTTCCTCGGACGCCATGCCGCCGCCCGCCCAAGGCCCCCAGTTGACGCTCAAAGCGGGAAGGTTTTGCAGTCGTCGAGCGTGGGCAAAGCTGTCGAGAAAGGCATTGGCAGCGGCGTAGTGTGCCTGTCCGGTCGATCCCCAAACCGAAGCGATCGACGAGAAGACCACGAAGAAACTCAGGTCAAGATGCTGAGTGCGCTCATGCAGCAGCCAGGTTCCGGTTACTTTTGCCGCCAAGACTGCTTCCAGCGATTCATACGGCATCGTGGCGATCGGCTGATAGTTCACCGCTCCCGCTGCGTGAATCACACCGTTCAGCGGGGGCATTGTGGTTTCGATCGCATCAAACAGGGCAGACAGGCTATCGGCTTGCGTCACGTCCGCCTGAGCCGCCATCACCTGGACGCCTGCGGACTGGAAGCGATCGATCGCCGCTTGTGCTGCCTCCGATCCGGATTTGCGTCCGGTCAGCACCAAATGTTTCGCGCCGCGATCGACCAGCCATTCGGCCATCAGCAAGCCCAGCGCACCGAGTCCACCCGTAATCAGATAGGTGCGATCGGCCTGGATGGTGATGGGCTGAACGAGTCGCGGCTGGGTCGGAACGAGTCGCGCTGTATAGCGCTGGCCGTTGCGGTAGGCTAGCTGGTCGTCGCCTTGGGCATCTTGCAGATCGGCACAGAGGCGATCGATGTCCTCAGCGGTCGGTTCTGGCGGCAAGTCAATCAGCCCGCCAAACAAATCGGGATGCTCCAGCGAAACGACTTTGCCCATGCCCCACAGCAGCGCGGGAGCCGGAGAAGCCATGATTTGAGCAACGGCGATCGCCCCTTGCGTCACCAGCCACAGCCGAGGCGCGTTGGCGATCGTCGCGAGTGTCTGCACCAGATGCAAAACGCTGGCACAGCTTAAGCGCTGGCCGGATGGCAAATCAGTTCCACCTGTGCCCCACAGATGCACCACGCCCCGCAGTCGGTGCGGCGTTTGCGCTTGCAGGTCTTGCAGCACTTGCTGAAAATCAGTTGCGCCGTCGGCGTCAATTTGCCATCGATCGGACTGAGCGCCATAGCCCGCGCCGGGATAAATCAAAACGCACTCATCCCCTTGCGAGCGCAGTCGATCGGCCAGTGCCGCACCGATGCCGTTGCGATCGGCCAGAATCAGCCAAACGCCTGTTTCGGGTGGAGTAGCGATCGCAGACTGGCGCGGTCGAGGCTGCCACTCGATTTCATACAGCAGGTTTTGAACGGTGGAATCGATCGCTGGCTGTTGCTCAACCAACTGCTGCTTAACCAGAGCGTCAATCAGTTTCGGCAGTAGGCTTCTTTCTTCCGGCGACAGGTTGGCGGTTTGCGCCTGTTCCGTCAAAAGGTGCAGCAGTTCTGCGGCTTGTGGCGGTTTGGCAGGCTGAGAAACCCAGTAGCGCTGACGCTGGAAAGGATAGGTTGGCAGAACAAGGCGCTGGCGATCGAAGTCGCGATCGAATCCGCGCCAGTTCACCGGAACACCCTGCACGTACAGCATTCCCAGACTGCTCAAAAGCTGCTGCCAGTCGGACACGCCGGGGCGCAAGCTGGGGAGCCAGGTGAATTTTGCAGCTTCGGCGGACGAAAAGCACTGCCGCCCCATGCCGAGCAGAATCGGTTTCGCGCCAATTTCCAGCAGCAGAGCGCATTTTTGCTGTGCCAAGGTTGTCATGCCCTCAGCAAAGCGCACAGGTTGCAGGATGTGATTGCACCAGTAGTCTGCATTGGCGATCGCATCGGTGATCAAGTCGCCTGTGACGTTGGAAATGAAGCGAATGCGTGGAGCCGAATAGGAAATACTCTGGGCAACTTCAGCAAATGCCGCCAGCATCGGCTGCATCAGCGGCGAGTGGAAGGCATGAGAAACAGGTAATCGCTTGGTTTTGATGCCGATCGCGACAAGTCGATCGCTCAATTCATCAATTGCCTCCTTCCGACCGGAAATCACCACGCTTTGCGGACTGTTGACTGCGGCGATCGCCAAATCTGCAAATGGCGCAATCCACTCTGTTGCCTGTTCCGCGCTCGCCATGATCGCCAGCATCGCGCCCTCAGCGGGAAGTGCCTGCATCAGTCGGCCTCGTTCGGCAATCAGCTTCAGGCCATCTGCGAGGCTGAAGACTCCGGCAACGCAGGCAGCCACATATTCGCCAACGCTGTGCCCCATCACGATCGCAGGCTCCACGCCCCAGGACTGCCACAGTTTGTAGAGGGCATATTCGATCGCAAACAAAGCGGGCTGCGTGTAGATCGTTTCATCCAGCCAGCCGTCTGCATGGTCGGAGTAGATCACTTCCAGCAGCGGCTTGTCCAAGTAAGGGCGGAGTCGTTCATTACACTCGTCCAACACGGCGCGAAACGTCGGCTGCGTTTCATACAGTTCTCGCCCCATCTGGACATACTGCGAGCCTTGTCCCGTGAACAGCATGGCAACACGCTGTGTTCTGCGGGTCGCCTGACCTTTGATGGCGTCAGGAGAATTGCCGTTTGCGAAAGCGCAAGTTGTTCGCGCATCTGCATTGCCGTTTCTG
>JAAUTJ010000598.1 GCA_012031475.1 Leptolyngbyaceae cyanobacterium SM1_3_5
GCCTTCTCTCATGCCCAAAATCCTGCGCGAATCCGCCGTCCGCGTCGAAGTCGAACTCGGCCAGCGTCACCCAGAGGAGATTCGCCAATACGGACGCGATCGCCGCATTGGACAGATTGTTTGGATCGATGAAACAGGTGAGAGCGCGATCGAAGCGCTTTGAATGGGTGTCGGGTGTTGGGTGTCGGGTGTCGATCGAAACCTATCAATTCCAGCCATTCAACTGAAACCAACCCGCCCGATTCAACACATCCCAAGAATAATCTTGACCCGTCGTAAAGTGATCGACATCCAGTCCCTGCGCGATCGCATTCTTCACGCTTGTTAAACCCGAATTGTAAGCCGCGATCGCTCCGCGCAATAAATCAATGCCGCGCAAGTTAGAATTCCGCAGCAGGTGATCATAATTGCGAGCCAAAACCTGATCGATCGCATAGCGAATGTTTTCCTGCGGATTGCGCCACAAACCCGAATTAATGAATTCCTTGTGATAGCGATCGTCAATTTGCATCAGGCCGCGCCCGTGCCCGCGATCGCCCGTTCCACCCGGCCCTTTTGGACTGAGCGCCAACCCCCAAGCCGATTCTCGCGACCCAATTCCCGCCACGATCGAGGGCTTCAGCCAAGCATATTTTGCCGTCATCGACTCGATGAACGGCTTGTAGCTGGATGAAGAATAAGTCGGATTCATCAGTTCATTCAGGTGCGGTCGGAAGAAAGGATTGCTGGCAGAAATTGCCGTTTGAAAGCGGCCATCGCTCGTATTGGCATCCACATAAAAAGCAGCGATGAAACCTTCTTTTGACTGGCCGTTTTCCGTAACACGGACTTTATACCACTGGTCAAATCGATTGAGATAGTAGCCGCCCGTCACCTTCTCCAAAATCGTCACAGGCGCATTCAATCCCAACGTCGTAATTTGTGTACCTGCAACGTCTTTATCTGCCCGCAGCGAAATCCGATCGCTCGAAGTCAGCAGCACCTTTCGCCCGACAATTCCCGCGCCAATTCCGATCGAGCCGCCATTGTCGATCGGATTCGTGGGATTATTCAATGTGCCGCGATCGATCACCGTCGCCGTTGTCGCCAACTGCACAAAGTCCGAACCTGCCGCCACAAAGCCGCGCTGTCCATCTGAAGTTGTGACCTGATACCAGTCGCGATTGCGCGAATCGTCCGGCGACTGCACCGATCGATCGATCGAAATCGTCGTGCCCGTCGGCAGCAGCTTGATCGGCCTGTTGCCCAGCGTGGACGGCTTCGATCGCAAATTCAAGCCAGAAGTAGACACGATTTGAGCAGCAGGCGCAAACGATTCGAGCTTGACATCAACAGTAGCGCGTCCCGTGTTCTCGTAATACTGCACAAAAAAGTCATATTCGCCCGACTGCGCCACATTCACCACCTGATTCCACAGCGAATTGCGCGTGTTGCGATCGCGCCAGTCACCATTGAGCGTCGTCAGCGTCCGACCCGATTGAGCATCGCGAAAGAAAAAGCGCGTCCCGTCATCCGATCGACTGGACAATCGATAGAACTTTCCGGCCTCAAGCTGCACTCGCGTCCAAGCCTGCATTGCAAAGCGGTCTTTTTGAATGGCGCTGTCTGGACTGTTGCGGCCAAAGCGAGCAACCAGTTGCGCCACAGTGCCCGCCCCGCCGCGCTGCGCTCCCAAATCTTTGACGGCGTTGGCGCGGCTGAAATCGTAGCTGCTGTAGTTGGTCAAATTGCTGGCGGTGCGGTTGATGAAGCTGGCGTTCCAGCGATCGAACACAGGTCTGGCCGATTCAAATTGATACAGCGGCTGTCCGACCTGCCGCGATCGCAAGGCGGAACTGCGGAGCAGCGATCGGGGCTGCGATGCGGTCAGGTCAGGCTGAAGTGAGCGGCGGGCTTGGCTGAGTGGCGATTCTAGCGGACGCGAATTCTCCCGCAGTGGCGAGTTAGAAGAAGTCATAGGGGCAATCGATCGAGTGTAATGGCTGGACTAACTCGCGATGAATCGGTGCGGTTAGCCCAATTTCTCTGACGGCAAATTGCGCGAAATGTGCCGATCGCTCGTGGCATCAGTCCAACGGTGGAATTACTGATTTTCAGCCTCGATTCAGCCAAAACTTTATAAAACTGCGTACGAGTTCAAAGATTAGACGAATGGCGATCGCGCTGCTTCCGAATCGGCAAGGCTCGCTTCTATAGTTGCAAGTGAATCAAAACAGTTATTCGCTCGTGGAAATTTAATTTTCCCCTTGATCGCCTCATCTCCATAAATCACTTGATAGATTAATTGACCTATGTTGACTGCTCCGCGAATTGTCACTCTGGCCGCTCCCGTACATCCTTCTGTCACCTGCCGCTTCAAGCGACTGCTTGATATTGTTGGTGCGCTTGTGGGTCTTACCCTGACGGCAGCGATCGCCATTCCAATCGCGATCGCCATCCTGTTCGACAGTCCCGGCTCGATCTTCTATCGCCAACTGCGCTGCGGGCTGAACGGTCGTCCTTTCTACATTTGGAAGTTTCGATCGATGGTTGCCAACGCCGAGCAGTTAAAGCATCTGGTTCAAAACGAAGCCAAAGGCAACATTTTTAAGAATCGCAACGATCCGCGCATCACTCAGGTCGGAAAGTTCTTGCGTCGCGCCAGTCTAGATGAACTGCCGCAGTTTTGGAACGTCTTGAAAGGGGAAATGAGCCTGGTGGGGACGCGCCCGCCCACGTTTGCGGAAGTTGCTCAATACAAACACCATCACTATCAGCGCTTGGCCGTCAAGCCGGGAATCACCGGAGAATGGCAGGCCAACGGGCGATCGCACGTCGAAGATTTTGAAGAAATCGTCAAGATGGACATTTCCTATCAGCAAAAATGGTCGATCGCTTATGACCTACATCTGATTGTGAAAACGCTTCAGTCCGTCTTGCAAAAGCACGGCGCTTACTAGCGCCGCAGTTTGGTCAGGGGTAAACGAGCTAGGGCGTACCGGGGGGTACGCCCTTTTTTTGGCTATCCCTTTTTTTGACTATGACATCAGCCCAGATTCACAAAACGCCAGCAGGATTTTTTGATGCGGTGCGCCCAAGGGTCGAACCTGCTGGGCGCGATCGGAATAGCGATCGCCCCTTTTCACATCGTCCAGCGTGAACATCCCCAAATCCCAGCCTTCATTCAGTTCTAGTTCCGACAGCGAAACGGTCAAAGGCGCATAAAACACATGGCGAATCACCTGCCCGTCTTCGTAGCGCTCAAACAGCTTCACCTGTGGCGGACGATAGGCAATTTCCTCTTGAAGTTCGCGCAGCATGGCAACCTCTGGCGTTTCGCCCGGATCAAGATGCCCGCCGAAAAATGCCCAGTGTCCCGGCCAAAAGATGCCCGGAATGTCGTCGCGAAGCTGCATGAGGAACTGCTGGTTTTGGTAGAGGATGGCGATCGCGACTTCGGGAAGGCTCATGGGGTATCGGGTGTCGGGGGTCGGGGTCGGGGGTCGGTGT
>JAAUTJ010000599.1 GCA_012031475.1 Leptolyngbyaceae cyanobacterium SM1_3_5
GCTGAGGGGTAGCTTCAAACGCGCCGCCGATAGCCTCTATGTCTCGCAGCCCGCCGTCAGCTTGCAGGTGCAAAACCTGGAGCGCCAACTCGACGTGCCGCTGTTCGATCGCGGCGGCAGACGTGCCCAGCTTACCGAAGCAGGCCACCTGCTGCTCAGCTATGGCGATCGCATCCTCACGCTTTGTCAGGAAACCTGTCGGGCGATCGAAGATCTGCAAAATCTGCAAGGTGGAACGCTGATCGTGGGCGCGAGCCAAACGACCGGAACCTACTTGCTGCCGCGCATGATCGGCTTGTTTCGCCAGCGCTACAGCGATGTGGCCGTGCAGCTTCATGTGCATTCGACGCGCCGCACGGCTTGGAGCGTCGCCAATGGACAAATCGATCTGGCAATCATTGGGGGGGAAGTGCCTCCAGAGCTTCAAGAATCTTTGGAGATTATTCCCTACGCGGAAGACGAACTAGCACTGATTCTTCCGGTCGATCATCCGCTGGCTCGCAGTACGGCAATTCAAAAAGACGACCTCTACAAGCTCAACTTCATCGCGCTCGATTCGCAATCGACGATTCGCAAAGTGATCGATCAGGTGTTGACGCGCTGCGGCATCGAAACCCGCCGCCTCAAAATCGAAATGGAACTCAATTCGATCGAGGCGATCAAAAATGCAGTCCAGGCCGGATTGGGCGCGGCGTTTGTGTCAATCAGCGCGATCGAAAAAGAACTGCAAATGGGCGTGTTGCACCGCGCCAGCGTCGAGGATGTCGTTGTGACGCGAATGCTGTCGGTGATTATCAATCCCAATCGCTATCGATCGAAAGCCGCCGAAGCCTTTACGCAGGAAATTTTGCCGCAGTTCGCCACACACATTCCCGCTGTCGATCGAGCGGCGATCGTGCCGGACGTGCCGCCGCGCCCGCTTGAGCCAACTTCTTCACATTCGGCAGGCAGTTAGCACATATAACAAAGGTAGAGCTAGCCCCTTACGTTTATGGAAGTTTACTGCACTCGTCCGGGCTGTCCCCGTCCCGTCAATCACTTCGCTGACCTCGATGACAAAGAAACTCGTCAGCGAGTGCAGCAGAAATTCTGTACGACCTGCGGAATGCCGCTGTTTGTGGGAGGACCTTACATTCCACAAAAGCTGCTGGGTCAAGGTGGATTTGGAGCCGCTTTCCTGGGGCGCGATCGCTACAAGCCTGCGATGCCGTATTGCGTCGTCAAGCAGTTTCAGCCCGCAGGCGATCTCAGTCCGCAACAGCTACAAATCGCCCAAAATCTGTTTGAGCGGGAAGGCGAAGTGCTGGAGCAGCTTGGCACACATCCGCAAATTCCTGATCTGCTGGCGTTTTTTCCGCTGGATGTGCAAAACAGTCACGGCACACCGACCCGCTTTTTCTACCTCGTTCAGGAATTCATCGACGGCAAAAACCTTGAACAAGAACTCGCCGCAAAAGGCCAATTCAGCGAAGCCGAAATCCTGGAAGTCCTCACCGAAACGCTCAAAGTTTTGCAATATGTCCACGACAACGGCTCGATTCATCGTGACATCAAACCGTCTAACATCATGCGCCACCGTAACGGACGGCTGTATCTGATCGATTTTGGCGCAGTCAAGCAAAAAGTCGCGCAGGGCGTTGGGGCTGGCTCGCCCGGAAAATCAACAGGCATCTATACCCAGTGGTACGCCGCTCCCGAACAAATGCGCGGCAATGAAGTCTATCCCTCCTCAGATCTCTACGCGCTGGCTGTCACCTGTATCTCGCTGCTGGCGGGAAAAGAGCCAGAGGAGCTATTTGATTCCTACAACAACACTTGGAGTTGGCGACAGTACGCGCAGGTGAGCGATCGCCTCGAAGCCGTCCTCAACCGAATGCTTCAGCAAAATCCGGGCGATCGATTTGCCTCTGCGAATGATGTGCTGGAGGCGATCGCTTCTCCGCCCGCCGCATCCATCCAGCCGCCAGTCACCGCGCCACCCACGCAAATTCCATCTACCCGCCCGCCGATCGTTTCGTCGCCTCCAGTGACGCCACCTCAACTACCCGTTGCGTCACCAACAGCAGCGCCGAAATTTTCAACGCTTGAACTGCTAGGCAATGCAGCATTCACTGGATTTGAAGGCGGACTGCTAGGAATTGCCGCTTTGAGCGTGTT
Organism: Leptolyngbyaceae cyanobacterium SM1_3_5; assembly: GCA_012031475.1. Classification (GTDB taxonomy): domain Bacteria; phylum Cyanobacteriota; class Cyanobacteriia; order Elainellales; family Elainellaceae; genus JAAUTJ01. The sequence continues at coordinate 2,158 of JAAUTJ010000599.1, forward strand.
GGGAACAACGTTGATCGGCTCTGGCTTTTGGCTGGTTCTTGTTCGGCGCGTTGGTGTTTCTGCAAAACGCCGCACGATCGAGCAAGACCTTTATCATCGGTGCGCTGACGCTGGCGATCGTTTGGTTCGTTCCGTTTTTGCGCGATGTCGTTAGCGCGGGTGCGGTGGCGATCGTGGTCGTCGCGGTGATGGGTGGACTGGTGGCGATCGCCATCACTGCGATTTTTCTGATCATCTATAAGCTGCTCTCTCGCATTCTTTAGGAGTCGAGCAGTTAGGAGTCGAGCAGTTAGGAGTCGAACCGTCTGGATGTGTATGATCAATACACTTTCGGATTCACCATTGCCGCCATGTCCACCAAACCGAAGAACGAAACGCTGATTCTGTTTCTCGCGCTGCTGATTACAGGCGTTCTAATCGCGCTCGGTCTCGGATTTTTTCGAGAGCAAATTTTTGGTTCAAGTGGAAGCGGCACGGGTGGCACAAATCCAAATGGCAATCCTCCAATCGAACAGGTAAGCGATCGACTCAGCACAGGCGATCGCAACCTCATTCCTGACGATGGCACACTCGACAAGCAAGCGGGTATTGATGCGTTCAAAGCGAGCAATTTTGATGAGGCGATGACGCGGCTGGAAGCGTCGTTGCGATCGCAGCCCAACGATCCGGAAGCGCTGATCTATTTCAATAATGCGCGGGCTGGCGCGGCTCAATCGGTCAAAATTGCGGTTTCTGTGCCGATCGGCAGCGACCTAAACGGCGCGAAAGAAATTCTGCGCGGTGTCGCTCAGGCGCAAAATGCCGTTAATCAGGCGGGTGGCATTAATAATGCATGGCTGAAGGTGCTGATTGCCGATGACAACGACAGCGCCGAGACGGTCAAGCAAGTCGCCTCCGAACTGGTGGCCGATCAAAACGTGCTGGGCGTGGTCGGTCATTTTTCTAGCGATGCGACGATCGCCGCCTCAGAAATTTACACGCAGGGTAAGCTCGGCTCCATTTCGCCTGTCAGTAGCTCTGTAAAGCTCTCTGGCCTCAGTCCCTATACGTTTCGCACGGTGCCGAGCGATTATGTGGCCGCCCGCGCTTTGGCAAACTATATGCAAACGACGCTCAATGAACAGCAAGCGGCGGTTTTCTTTAATTCGCAAAGCGGCTACAGCCAGTCGCTCAAGTCAGAATTTGTCACCGCCCTGGCACTCGGAGGTGGACAGGTCACAAATGAATTGATCTTTCTGACTCTGGATTAAGTGCTGCCCGCAGCTTAGAGCAGGCAAGCCAGCGGGGCGCAACCGTGCTGGTGCTGTTGCCCAACTCTGGCAGACTCGATC
>JAAUTJ010000600.1 GCA_012031475.1 Leptolyngbyaceae cyanobacterium SM1_3_5
TCTATTCTAGTCTAGCGTCTGCTCTGAACTAGAGTTCAATCTAAATGCTGAAGCCCTCTCAAACAGACATGAAACCGGAATTTTCACCAGTTTCAGCAGGTTTTCGCTTTAAACCTGAAATTTATTTCAAGGCTCGATCGCCAGAATGAAATAGCTTTAGATCGAAATATAATCTGCTTCTCAGTCAAAACTCATCTGATTCTAATCAATCAGAAATTGAAGGCAGGTATTGTTTAGTTATGCAGAAGTTCACTCCAGAACAAAGCAAGTCAGAGCGGAACTTGAAGATTGATAAAGTTGAACTAATCATCTCAAGCAACGAACGCAAAACCTTCCAAACCCAAAGGATACTACCATGTCAGATCAAGATAATACTGCCAAGAAAGCTGCCAAAGACGAAGAAATTTCAGATGATCAGTTGAAGAATGTTGCAGGTGGCGCTCGCCCACCTTCTGGCGACTCGAACCCTTCTGATGCAAAAAACACAACGGTTGATGATAGAGATATCATCAAGCCTCACGGTCAAGGTAAGTAGATTTTTTGGCGATCGCCTAACATCCTGCCCTTAACTTGCAGATAGAAGGCGATCGCCAAACTGAACCACACCCCTTTAGCCTTCGCCCCTACATCAAACCGATAGCAGTGGGGTGAGGGCTTTATTCTAATTTTTTACAGTTCAAACGCTAAAACAACAGGAAGCACAGTAATGTCATGGCAGACATTCTTCTTAAAGAATTAAGCAATACAGATATCGATTGGCTAATTGCAACCGGGCGGCAGCAGCAGCTTCCAGCGGATACAGTTCTATTACAAGCCAGACAAAAGCCAGAAACAATTTATCTGCTGCTGAACGGTGCTTTAACTTTAGGAATTCCTCTTCAGGATGGCGATGTTGATGCTCAGGAGTTTGTTCAGCTTTCACGCGGTGAAATCATTGGCGAAACGCTACTGCTGAATTTGCCGCCTAGTGCCACAACTGTAAAAGCAATTCAAGATTCGATCGTCCTCTCGATTCCACAACCGCAGCTAGAAGAAAAATTGCAGCAAGACCTTGGTTTTAGCACTCACTTTTATCGATCGATCGCCCTAATTCTTTCTGCCAGACTGCGGCAGATGTTCACGATGCCTAGCCAACTTCAAGCAGTTAGCAATCAGGCTGTTAAAGAAGCTCTGCTGATTTTTGGAGAACTGCGAGATGGTGATGTCGATTGGCTAATGATGGCTGGACATTTAGAGAAACTTGCGCCAGGTCAGCTTTTAGTTCAGGTTGGTAGACCCTTAGATGCGCTCTATATTATTCTCGACGGCCTGCTTTCAACAGGAGTTTGTGAAGGAGAAGTTAATCCGCTCACGCTTTGCTTTGAATGCGCCTATGAAACTGCTAGCTCTCAAAAGATCATCGATTACTTGTCAAGAGGCGAGATGAGTGGAACGATCGATTTCCTAGAATTTAGTCCGGCTGTTGTTACTGTCAGGGCAGTTCAAGAATCTTTGGTTTTATCGATTCCGCGCTCGCAACTATCAATGAAGCTTCAGCAAGATATGGGGTTTGCGTCTCGCTTTTATCGAGTGTTGGCAACGCAGCTTGCAGAAACTTGGCAAAAGGCGATCGGGCTGTTGGGCTGTCCGCAGCAGATGTATCATCCACAAAAAGAAATGGATAAAAATATGGAATATGATGACGAGTTAGATTTAGAAGCGCTGGGTCTTGTTTCACAAGGAGCGGCAAGATTTAGTTGGATGTTGAAGCAGCTAGGCGTTGTTTGAATCAAATGATGGATAACGACTCACAAGACAGTATTTTTCGCAAAGAATCTCTAGAGCGATTGTCATCTCCAGAGCAGTTAGACCAACTTATGCAAATCGTGAATCCGCGAAGCTGGCTGTCTTTAGCTGCGTTGGGATCGCTGGTGATGCTGGCGATCGCCTGGAGCATTTTTAGTCGCATTCCAATTACCGCATCTGGAAAAGGAATTCTCGTTAATCCGACAAGTTCCTCAGATCAACTCATCGGATTAACCTACTTTGATCACGAACAGGCCAAACAGATTCAGCCGGGAATGGAGGTGATGATTACTCCGACTGGCTTCGATCGCGGCGTTCTTGGTCATGTCAAAACTGTTTCCGCTTCACCTGTAACGACGCTAGATGCTGCCCGTCAAGCTGATTCAAATGCAATAACAGCGGAATCGATCGAGGTTTTGGTTGAGCTACAACCTTTCGATCCGGCAGTAAACCAGATGCAACTTTCTCCAGGGACGACTGCAACGGCGCGAATTTTGCTCGATCGCAAAGCCCCGATCGCCTTTGCTTTCCCGTTTTTGGAGGCTTCCCGGTAATGTTCGTTAATCTATTCAAACCGCGATCTGTTCAACCGCAAGTCCGGGTGAAAACGCCGACAATTCTACAAATGGAAGCGGTCGAATGTGGGGCGGCGGCACTGGGAATGATCTTGGGGTATTACAACAAGAATTTGTCCTTAGCGGAACTGCGAGAAGCGTGCGGCGTTTCGCGAGATGGTGTTACAGCGGCTAACATTCTCAAGGCGGCTAGAAATTACGGTATGGTCGCCAAAGGCTTTAAGAAAAGTCTGGAGAGTTTGCAACAGTTGCGTCCGCCTTTCATTGTCTTTTGGCATTTTAATCACTTCTTAGTGGTAGACGGTTTTGGCAAAAATCAGGTGTACTTAAATAATCCGGCAGCGGGGGCGATCGCTGTTTCTAATCAGGCGTTTGATGAAGGCTATACCGGAGTTGTTCTAGTCATTGAACCGGGTGTAGATTTCCAGCCTGGAGGCAAAAAACCTAGCGTAATTTCTGCTTTGCACGATCGATTAAGCGGCTCGATCGGAGCATTACTCTACTGCGTTTTAGCAGGTTTCTTACTGGTTTTTCCTAATCTGGCTTTACCCGTTTTTACTCAAGTCTTTATCGACAATATCTTAATTAGAAATAGGCTCGACTGGCTACCTTATGTTCTCCTGGGTTTGTTATTAGTAGTCGGATTGCAAGGACTGTTGACGCTGTTGCAGTTGCGGTATCTGCGCGGCTTGCAAATTAAGCTGGCGGTGGGGATGTCGAGCCGATTTGTCTGGCATGTTTTGCGCTTACCGATCGGTTTTTATGCTCAACGCTACGCCGGAGAAATTAGCAGTCGCGTCAATCTGAACGATACGGTTGCGGATGTGTTGTCGGGACGATTGACGACAACCGTGATTAGTGCCGTTTTGGTTGTTTTCTATGCGATCGCCATGTTTCAATACGATGCCGTGCTAACGCTAATTGTAATTTTCTTTGCAGTTGTAAACGTAGTGATGTTGCAGTGGGTATCACGGCGGCGAGTGGATGCAAATTTGCGATTAGCGCAGGAGTATGGCAAAGTTTCGGGGGTGGCGATCGCCGGACTGGCAAAGCATGGAACCCTAAAAGCTTCCGGGTTAGAATCTGATTTTTTGCGTCGCTTGGGCGTGGCTATTACACCAAAG
>JAAUTJ010000601.1 GCA_012031475.1 Leptolyngbyaceae cyanobacterium SM1_3_5
AGGTGCGGTAGAGCAAGTCGAGATTGTCCGGCTCGTCATCGACAACCAGCATTTTGGGCTTGCGCGGGCGTTCTAGGCTCATAAGTTGGCGGCTAATATCGGTTACTGCGGTGCTGTCCATGACAATTTTCCTTCGGCATTCCGACCCCGATCGAAACGGGCGATCGACTCACATCCACTGGCTCTCAAAAGCAAGACATAACTGTCGCTGCGCGGATTGACCTCCACTGCGGCGATCAGCCGTTTTATCAACGGTCTGATTATCTCTAATCTCCTGATGCAACCTGAGGCGGTATCGGCCAGCAGAGTCTTCGGCTTTTTTCACCTGCCGTTAGTCTTGACAGATTTTCGATTGTTCTAACGCTGCCCTTGAAAGATTTTGAACTCAAAACTAAAGACAGAATGCACCGCACACAATTCACAAATTGTAAGCAATTTTACCAGCGATCCACCAGCCCCAACCGCAATCGCACTCAGCTAGAAGCGATCGAAGCTGATTTCGATCGCTCGGTCAGCAGCATCCGCCCAAGGTGTAGACCAAGTTTCGATCGGAGTTGCCCACTGAATCGATTTGCTATCAGCGGTGCGATCGGCCACTTGGGAGAGATAGCCAACATAGTGACCCATCAAAAAGTAAACCGCCATCATTGCCGCCGCTGCCATCGACACCAAAAAGCCAGCCAGCATCAAAGAAAACTCACGACGATTCATTGCTTCCTGCATCAGGTGCAGTGCCCAAGCAACCAGCGCGACGACAACAAGCAGGATCAAAAGCATTTCTTAAGCTGACGCAACGATTTGTAATATTTACTAATTGTAACAAATCTCATCCAGACTGTGATGACTTTCTTGCTTGATGTCTCCATTGATAGATGTCGTTTTCTAGCGATCGAACCTACACCTGCCCCAAATGCTACAGCCGAATCGGAACCTGATGCGCCGCCAAATGCTGCTTAATTTCCGCCACGCTGACATGGCCGTAGTGCAGCAGCGAAGCCAGCAAAGCCGCTTCCGCCTGTCCGGTCGTCAGCGCTGCCAAAATGTGGTCGCAGTTGCCCGCGCCGCCCGAAGCAATCACGGGAATTTGCACCTGCTGGGCGATCGATCGCGTCAACTCCAGGTCATACCCGGCCTGCGTTCCGTCCGCATCCATGCTCGTGACCAGCAGTTCACCTGCCCCGCGCCGCGCCACTTCTGCCGCCCACTCGATCGCATCGAGTCCCGTATTCTCGCGCCCGCCCCGGACAAACACATCCCAGCCGCTTTGGTCAAGACGCCGCCGCGCATCGATCGCCACGACGATGCACTGTGCGCCGAAGCGATCGCTGGCTCGATCGATCAGGTCAGGTTGCCGGACGGCAGCCGAGTTGATGCTGATCTTGTCGGCTCCGGCTCGTAACAGTTTTTTAATCGTTTCTAAGGAACTGATGCCGCCGCCGACTGTAAGCGGAATAAACACCTGCTCCGCCGTCCGGTACACCACGTCATAGATGACGTCTCGATCTTCGTGCGTGGCCGTAATGTCGAGAAAAACCAGTTCATCCGCGCCTGCTTCGTTGTAGACCTGCGCTAGTTCGACCGGATCGCCCGCATCGCGCAGAGCGACGAAGTTCACGCCCTTCACCACTCGTCCGGCCTTCACATCCAGGCAAGGCAAAATTCGCTTTGCCAGCATCGCGTTTTCCCATTCGGCAGCTATTACAGTAGCAGCTTTTTCTGGGATTGTTAAAAAATAATATCCACTCCTGATAGACTAAATTTTGATTCTTTGGCAGGTGTGGCGATGGAAATTGGTCAGAAAGTGCGGTTGCGGCGGTTGCGCGATCGATCCCCGCAAATTTGGTGCAGCGACTCGGCCAAATTGGAATTATTCAGGGCTTCAAGCTTGTAGACGGCAAAGGCATCGGCGTTGTAGTTGAGTTTGAAGACAAGTATTCCACCTGGTTTTTTGAAGACGAACTTCAGGTGATGGCTTAAGGCAGAGCGCGAGTTGGCAGGCGCGATCGAACTCGTCTACTCAAACCATTTCCGAATATAGAGACATCTTGGTTTGCTCAGTCGGTAGCATTAAGGCTGTCGGTAGCATAAAGCGAATGCGCGTGATGAGGAAACGATGAGCTTAATTTTGACATTTTTGGGCAAGGGAGGAACCGGACGCACGACGGTTGCGATCGCCGCTGCCAAACGCTTCGCAGTGGAAGGGAAGCGCGTTCTGCTAGTCGGGCTTGATCCAACTCCGGCGTTTGGTCTGCTCGTCGGAGCGTCGCTGAGCGCAGAGCCGCAGGCGATCGAACCGAATCTTTCTGCCGTTCAGCTTCAGATGACATCGCTGCTAGAGCGCAGTTGGGACGAACTCAAGCAGCAAGAAGCCAAATATTTGCGATCGCCGTTTTTGCGATCGGTCTACGCGCAAGAACTCGGCGTTTTGCCCGGAATGGACAGCGCCCTCGCCCTCAACGCTTTGCGCGAATTTGAAGCCAGCAATCAGTACGACGTGATTGTTTACGACGGCACAGGCGACCAGACGACGCTGCGAATGCTGGCAATGCCCGACGTTCTAAGCTGGTATTTCCGCCGCTTCCGTCAGGTGTTTGCCGATTCAGACGTGGGCAAGACCGTGACGCCGTTCATCCAGCCGATCGCCGCTGCCGTCCTCAACGTCAATTGGACATCCGGCGATCTGTTCAACCAGCCCGCCGCCCAGCAGGTCACTAGCGTCATCGATCAGGGCAAAGCTGCCCTTGCCGACCCCAATCGCGTCGCCGCCTATCTCGTCACGACTGCCGCCCCGGAAGCGATCGCCACCGCCCGCTATCTGTGGGGCAGCGCTCAGCAATCTGGCCTGACGGTTGGCGGCGTTTTGCTCAACAATGCCGAGCTGCCCGAAGGCCTGACCAGCGAATTTTCACCGCTGTCGATCGCTCCTCTGCCCGCTCAATCGGGCGACGACTGGCAATCGATCGTCAACGCCCTGCCCGACCTGACACAGGCAGCGCAGGCTCCCCGCCCGATCGCCGTGAACGTGCGCGATCGCCAAGTCAGCCTGTTCCTACCCGGATTTGACAAAAAAGAAGTGAAGCTGACGCAATACGGTCCGGAAGTCACGGTCGAAGCGGGCGATCAGCGACGCAACATCTTTTTGCCTGCGGAATTGCGCGGTCGTCAGGTGACAGGCGCAAAGTTTCAAGAGGGCTATTTGATTATCTCGTTCTAGAGGAAGAGTTAGGGGGCGATCGATTGAATCGATTTAATGGTTAAAAATCCGGTGAATCGATCGCTCCGGTCTGGATGCGCCATCAGGCTCAGGGTTGCTTGATGCGATCGCGCTGCACTATGAGCAACCACAAGCTGAAATAAACAGTTTTTCGCGCTGACTGATTGCTTGCAGTTGCCAGCCTGCCTGCTGCATTTCTGCCTGATAGTGATCGATGAGTGCCGCTGCTGATAGGGTTGTGGTGATGTAGGCGGAAGACCAA
>JAAUTJ010000602.1 GCA_012031475.1 Leptolyngbyaceae cyanobacterium SM1_3_5
GTCAACGGACGATGCGATCGAGGTGAAGGCGGGTGTCGGTTCGCGGCGGGGGGAAGGTACAGAGGACGGGTGGACGGACGGACAGGCAGGGCGATCGGACGGCTTTGTCGTTGATCGAGCAGAACAGAGAGCAGCGCGAGATTCAAAGCAAGATTGACCGAAGCGCTGTTGTTGGCATCCACGCCGATCGCCATTGGTCGGTCGCGATCGGCATAGCCCAAGCGCAACATGACTTCTTCACAAGAGCAGGCTTCCAGGCAGTCGAGATGCGTAATTCCCACAGTCATCGGAATTTTCACCTGATGATTCATAAAGTCAATAATTTCTCTGGCTTTGGAGAAATCTTCAGGCCGATGTGCGGCAACCAGCAGAATGTAGGCGTGTGCCCGCTGAATCAAAATGTCCCACATGAAGTTAAAGCGAGACTGTCCGGGCGTTCCGTAAACATGCAGTTGAAACGCCGATCCAACACTGGCGCGACCATAATCAAACGCAACGGTTGTTGTTGATTTCAACTGCGCTGTTTCATCGGTTGCGGTGCGATCGGTGTCGATCACGCCAACATCGCTAATCGATCGCACAAAACTCGTTTTTCCGGCTCCGGGTGTACCTGTAACCACAAATCGCAGAATGTCCATCGGTGCTTCACAGTTGGATCAGTGGGTAAATGAATCGATCGAGTTTGTTGGGGCAATATCCGGATTGCCCCCAAATCGAAATCGACTACAAAACGAGCTTGAGTTCAGACACCGCCCGTTTGATTTCCAGCATCAAAATGCCTTGCTTGGCGACCTTGCTTGCCAACACCAAAAAACCGCATCTTCGCCACAGCTTGTTAAGACACCAAAGCCGTCTGTGCCTTCCACAAAATTCGATCGATCGTGCCTCGAACTAATTCGACACCAATGCGTTCACCGAGCGACAGCATGGCCGCAGACATCGCAGAAACGCGCTCTTCATCCATGCCGTTTGGCAAGTTTGCTGCTAGTGGCAAACCGTCGGGTGTGACGATCGCCGCTCCTTGAATGTCCATTGTGTTGCTGACGAAATTTTGCAGAATGTAGCCGAGTTTTTCAGTGTTGATTGCCATTGAAGGAATTCCTAGTTTAGTGAACGGTTTGCGAGAAAAATTAAGCAAGAACTTCGTAAGCGATTACATCGTGAGTGCTGCCGCGCACAACGGATTCAACTTGTTTGCCGCGCAGTCGCTTTCGGGTGAGTTGTTCAAGGACGCCTTGAATTGCGCCTAAAGTGTAGGTCAGTTGGCGGTTGGAACCTTCTGCTTCTCCTGCCGAACAAATTGTTTCGCGGCAGAAAACCTTGATGTTTTCTCCTTCTACAATTCGATCGATGATGCAAAGACGAGTGCCTTCTTTGCCCAAAATCGAATTCAGAATTGGAGCCATTTCTGCCAGCGAAACATTGCGTTCAGTAAGGCTAAGCTGAATCGCAACCTGTTTGCCTCTGGCGCGACCTGCGGCGATCAGCGCGATCGCCGCAGCTTTTTCTCCGAGTGCTTCTTCAACACCAACCACAACCGCTTTGAAGCAGACAATGCTGCTAAAATTGCCTAGATCAGAGCGAATGATAGTTGCGGGCATTAAAATCACAATTGCAAAACCTCCCGATGAGTGACAGCGACGTGAAGAGGTGAATTTTGGAACAAATCTAAATCGATAGAGTGCTTGCACCCGTTGCAATCAGCCGCCGAAATAGTCCAGCCGTCCAGCCTGTTTCGCGCAAAACCGCAGCCGAACTCACTTCAACGTAAGCTTGTTCAATGAAGGCCAAATCGATCATGCAAACGCGGCTCAAAGCTTCTCGCAGCGCTTCATCTTTACCATCAGCTTTCAATCGGTTGCCTGCTGCTTGAACCACTGCTGCCATTGCTGGAACCACATGCTGTGGACCGATTCCAATTTGGACATGCACCAAACCAATTCGCCAACGGCGATCGGCATAGACTTTGCCCCAATCATCCATGCCCGTAAACATTTCGTGAAACCACTCCACAAAGGTTTCGCGCAGGCGGTGTGCTCGGCCTTCGGTTGCCGTCAAAATTCCATTCATCTCGGTGTCTCGACCAAGATAGGTGTAGAAATGCTCGGCCATTTCAAGGGCAATCTCTTTGCCCCAATCGGCATTTGCCTGAAGCAACGCTTTATTTTCGGCTGAAAATTCAATGCGGTTTTCCAGCGTTTTGAGAAATGCTTGCGGCTCTAAAGCCATGTGGGTCTCCTGAAGATAAGATCAAAGCAAGGTTTACGGCTGTAGGAGTATGCTCCTACAATTTTCTTCAACTCAAATGCTCAGTCGGACAATTGATATCAAGACAACCTGATTGTCAAAACAACCTGATTATCAAGACAGCCCTGACGGAGATGATTTCCCTGTTTAGCAGCACTATAAAAACTGGCGAAATTATCGGCCTAGCGCCCTATTTCTATCGCTGATTCTTCGGCAGTGATTTTGTGGAAAGCAATGCTAAGAAAATGATTGGTACACGATAGCTTGCAGTTTTTGCCCCTATCTCTTGAGATGCAGTTTCTTCCCTAAGCGATCGATGTTTTCGATGTTTTCGATGAGCGCTGCCTGACTGAGAAGATGCGATCGGTAGAATGCTGTACTTCGGCCTTAGAATGCTTGATAGACAAAAGCTGAGTAAGCTGTTGCCCTCATCCGGCTTCTCAAAAATTCTAAGCAATCTACTTTGAAGTTCCCATAAAGTAGTGCTAATTCCTAGTGAAGCATTGATATTTTCTATTGTTGATTTTGTCCCCATGTAACTTGTTGTTAACTTATGTTGATATCAGCAAATAAAGGTTAGCTTTTTCGATCGATTGTCTGATTAAGCCTGCTTGGTTTGTAGATAAATTGCTCTAGGATGCGTATTTTTGGCTAGAGATGAAATTAGCTCGATCGACTTGCAGCAATCAAGCTGTAAATCGAGTAGCCCTTAAGAAAAAATGTGTTCGTCTCTAAAAAGATGGTTATCGGAAGAATTCTATCAGCCTCTTTGTTAAGATTGCTAAAACTCTATCAACACTCGTATTGTTTGATACCTTCTTTTTCAAGAAACCAGTACAATTAAGAGCAAAGCAATTCGTACTGTCGCGATTCACGCAGTTAGGATTGCTACCAACAGGTCAAAACGATATCAAAACGATCGTAAACAGCGAGGTAACTTACGATGTCAGAATCCACCTGTAACGTTCCGACTCCCAAAACCACTCAAGAACTCGAACAAGCCATCTGCCGCTACAAGTCCAGCGATTTTGGTGGACATGAATTGTTCTGCCATTGGCAGGCGATTCGTGATGCCGCGATCGCACTCATGCCGCAAGAAATCGATCGCCATTCAATTGCGGGTGAAGACAGCTACTAGGAATTCAGGAATTTTTGAAAACTTAGTGCTTGATACTGGTAGCCAAATGCAAAAACAGATCGCTTCTCAGTTGAGGCGATCGCTTTTT
>JAAUTJ010000603.1 GCA_012031475.1 Leptolyngbyaceae cyanobacterium SM1_3_5
CTGGCGATCGGGGTATTGGGGTGTCGGGTGTCGGCAGGGGATGTAGAGACGCGAGATCTCGCGTCTCCGGGTTGGGTGTTTTGTGAATCGGCTGCGATCGCTGGGTAACATCGATTTGCCGCGCAATTCTCAGCAGCACAGCGAATTAATTTCGGTTAAGCTCATAGAGGTTAATTGTGAGCCACAAATTTTAAGGATTTGAAATAGGCATGACCTTCACGACTGTTAAACACGATGTCAAAGACTTGTCACTCGCGCCGTTGGGCAAACAGCGCATCGAGTGGGCAGGCCGCGAGATGCCCGTTTTGCGCCAGATTCAAGAACGCTTTGGCAAAGAAAAGCCCCTCGCCGGAATTCGGCTGATCGCCTGCTGCCACGTCACCACCGAAACCGCGCACCTGGCGATCGCCCTCAAAGCTGCCGGAGCCGACGCGCTCTTAATCGCCAGCAACCCGCTTTCCACACAGGACGACGTCGCTGCCAGCCTCGTGGCCGATCACGACATCTCCGTTTTTGCGCTCAAAGGCGAAGACAACGACACCTACCATCGCCACGTCCGCATCGCGCTTGACCACAGGCCGAACATTATTATTGACGACGGCAGCGACGTGGTTGCCACGCTGATTCAAGAGCGCCAAGACCAAATCCCCGACCTGATTGGCACAACGGAAGAAACCACAACCGGAATCGTCCGCCTGCAAGCAATGCTGCGCGATGGCGTTCTGACCTTCCCCGCCATGAACGTCAACGATGCGGATACGAAGCACTTTTTCGATAACCGCTACGGCACAGGCCAATCGACGCTCGACGGCATCATCCGCGCCACGAACATTTTGCTGGCCGGAAAAACGATCGTCGTCGCGGGATACGGCTGGTGCGGCAAAGGCACGGCTCTCCGCGCTCGCGGCATGGGTGCAAACGTGATCGTCACCGAGATCGATCCGATTCGGGCGATCGAAGCCACGATGGACGGCTTCCGAGTCCTGCCGATGGGCTTAGCTGCTCCCCAAGGCGACATCTTCATTACCGTCACGGGCAACAAGCACGTGATTCGCGGCGAACACTTCGAGGTGATGAAAGACGGCGCGATGGTGTGCAACTCCGGCCACTTCGACATCGAAATTGACCTGAAAGCACTTCAGGGCATGACCAAAGAAGTCAAGCAGTCGCGCACCTCCACCGAGGAATACAAGCTCACCAACGGCAAATCGGTCGTCGTCCTGGGCGAAGGCCGTTTGGTCAACTTGGCCGCCGCCGAAGGCCACCCCAGCGCCGTCATGGACATGAGCTTTGCCAACCAAGCCTTGGCCTGTGAATATCTGGTCAAAAACAAAGGCCAGCTTCAGCCCGGATTGCACTCCATTCCGACCGAAGTTGATAAAGAGATCGCCCGCCTGAAGCTGCAAGCAATGGGCATTGCGATCGATTCGCTCACCTCAGAGCAAACCGAATACATCAACTCCTGGACAATGGGAACCTGAATTTAAAGTTAGTTTGTAGCGGGGAGCAGGTGACTTGCTTGCTCCCTGTTTTGTGTGCCAAATTGACGTAGATTGTAAAGACGAGTTAAGTAGGAGCCGATTTCCCCATGGCAGAGTGGGTTACACAAATCATGACTTCCCTAGGATATTGGGGAATTGGACTTCTAATGTTCCTGGAAAACCTATTTCCACCCATTCCCTCCGAGCTAATCATGCCGTTGGCTGGCTTCACGATTGCTCAAGGCAAAATGGCATTTGTTCCAGCCCTAGCTGCGGGCGTGATCGGCACAATGCTGGGAGCGTTACCCTGGTTCTACTTAGGGCGCTATTTAGGGGAAGATCGGCTCAAAAATTGGTTAAACCGTTACGGCAAGTGGCTCGGCATTTCCGGGGAAGAGATCGACAAAGCTCAGCGCTGGTTTTATCGGCATGGCAACAAAGCTGTCTTCTTTGGGCGGTTTGTACCCGGCATTCGGATCACTAATTTCCCTCCCTGCCGGATTCAGCGAAATGCGGTTCTCGCAGTTTTTGATTTACTCAACCCTCGGCACTCTCGGCTGGACGTTTCTGCTCACCTATATTGGCTATGTACTTGGCGATAATTACGAACTTGTCGAGCAATATTTAGGGCCGGTCTCCAAAATTGTCTTGGGCATTGTAGTAATTAGTTTTGCTGTCTGGTTGTTTCAGCATCAGCGAACGCGGCGCCGATCCAACCGCAACCTATAGCTTCACTGCACGGCTGACCGTTCCAAAAAGTTACCGTTTGAATCGACATAGCGCCACTGCTCACCATTCTGCACCCACGCCCATCCTTCTGAAAAAGACCCCACGTTCTCAAACTGCGGTTCGATCTGCATTCTGCCGGTGCGGTCAATAAAGCCCATTTGGTTGCCCACCTTCACTGCTGCCAACCCTTCCGAAAAATCAGTGGCATAGTCGAACTGTGGCGAAATCGTTAGCTTTCCGGCTGGATCAACATAGCCCCATTTGCTGCCGACAAGAACAGCCGCCCGTTCTTGAGCAAAATCCGAGGCAAAGTCAAACTGCGGCGCAATCGCCATCTTGCCCTGCGGATCGATAAATCCCCCACTGGCTGCCCTGCCGGACTCGGGCCCGCGATTCTGAGAAGCTAAAAGCTCCGTCGAATTGTGGTTGATTGCCACGTTGCCTGCCCGATCGAGATAGCCCCACTGCGAATCAACCTTCACAACCGCCAGCGATTCAGCAAAACGCCAGGCATCCTGAAACTGAGGACGAATCACCCAATCGCCCATCAGGTTAATGTAGCCATACTGGTCGTTTCGCTTCACGGCAGCCAGCCCTTCCGAAAGTCGTCGGCGAGGGTGAATTCCGGATCGGTAGCAAGCTGGCCCGCCCGATCGAGATAGCCATAGCCGCGCCCTGTCCGAATCACCGCCAATCCTTGCGAATAGGAATTTGCGCTGGCGTACTGTGGATCAACCACAATCTTCCCGGATTGATCAATGTAACCGTAGAGATCAGACACTCGCACAATTGCCCGCTGCTCCGAGAAACCCGAAACGCCGTCTAAACCTTCCTCAACCGTAATCACAACCTGTCCCGTGCGGTTAATGTAGGCATACCGATCGCTGAGCTTGACAGCAGCCAACCCTTCCGAAAAATCAGAGGCAAAGTCAAATTGGGCAATCGAGGCAGTCATGGCAGGAGATAGAGGAGAGTGGATGGCAGTTTGGAGCCGTTGGAATTTGCGCCGACTGAGATTCAAACACAGCCCGTCGAATCGTATGTTCTGCTGTAGCTGTTGCATCAGAATTGGCTGAATCAGAATCGGCTGAATCGACGGGTTGACAGCCCATTGGCAGCAGCAAGCCCAACAGCAGCAATCCTACCCTAATCACACCGTTTCGTTGCCTCTTTTGTTGCCTCTTTGGTTGCCCAAACTGGATCAAAAAAGGACAGCGTGCCAGAAATAAGCGCACAGAAGTCATAGGGCTTGCCATGAGAGAG
>JAAUTJ010000604.1 GCA_012031475.1 Leptolyngbyaceae cyanobacterium SM1_3_5
CCAGCGTCGAGGGGAGGCGATCGGCGTTCATGCCGTAGGATTTGGCGACGATGTTGCCGGGGAAGTCGGGAGTACCCACCCAGCCGATGCCAAAGCCACCCATCACACCATCCAGACTGGGCTGCGACTGGAAGGCCGTCCAAGGGGCAAGCCGACCGTTTTGTCCATCCAGCGGATTTTGGTTGGGGTTGGGTGAAACGCTGGTCGGATTCACTCCAAGCGTTGGCGTGAACGGTAGCGGCGTGTTGGGGAAGCCCGGAGCAAACGGCGTCGGCTGCCAGACTTGCAGTCCGCCCGCTTCGCTGTCTGCGGCTGTCAAAATCATCGTGTTCGGGTCGATCGTGTTCACGAAGTTTTGAGCAACCCCGATCGCCGCATCCGCCCGCAAGGTGGCTTCGATCGTGGCAGCAGCGTTGTTGGCGTTGGGGAAGTTGTCGGTTCCTTCTTCCTCGGAAGCGATGAAGAAGCCGTTGGGGGCGTTGCGAACCGATCGCAGTGCCCCTTCCATCATTTCCGCGACAGTCGGCGGATTCGGATTGTTCGGCTGGCCGTAGGGCTGCAAGCCTCTGGCAATCAGGTTTTCTTCGGGTGTCGAGTTGTAGGTGTCTTCCCAGGCAAACACGCCCAGGATTTTTTCGCCCGGTTGAATCGTCGCCAGTTCTTCGCGGGTGAAAATCACGCGATAGCCAAGCTGCTGTGCCTCGGCAAGCAGATTCAGTCCGTCCGTCCGCGCACCCACGCCAAAGCGTCCGGCCACGCCTTCCGGCAGCATCCAGCGCTCGCCGCCGCCCATGATCACCTGAGCGCCCGACTCCATGATGTGCTGGCGGATGATTTCGTTGTTGTCGCCCCGGCTGGACACTTCAGCCGCGAATGCGCCCGATCCCGGTTCGCTGATCCGGCCAGAGTTGATCATCACAACGGCTTTGCCGCGATCGCGAGCTTCTTCCAAAAATCGTGCTGCCCACCTTTCCAGAAAACGGCGTCACACGGCTCCCGTCTGCGTTCAGACCGTAGGAATCTTGGAACACCTTGACGCCATTGGCATGAACCACGCCAGTCCCGTCCGAAGCGCCAGTCAACTGGTCGGTCAAATGTCCCAGGTAGACGCCCGTGTTGCTCATGTTGTCCCAGTTGAGGCGACCATCTGGCCCCTCGCTGACAAAGCGAGCCGCGCCGAACATGGCCGGACTGTGACCATCGGGATGGAAGAAGATCACGTTGCCCGTCGTGCTAGTGGCGGCAGGTGCTTCCGGTGCAGCGGCCACGCGAGCAGGCAGATCGACGCCGAACAGCGTCAAATACATGGCGCGGTAGATGTCGGTGTTGTCCACCGTCACAGGCAGCGTATCGGCGTTCAAGCCATGCGCTTTCGTCACAATGTTGCCTGCAAAGTCCGGTGTGCCGACCCAGCGACGCCAAAGTTAAACGAATTGCCCTGCGCGTCGGGCGCGGAGGTGAAGGGCTGAGTTCTTAATCCATTCTGTCCATCCAGCGGATTGTTGAACGCACCGGAAGGCTGGCCGGGGATGTTGGTCGGGTTGGCGGGAACCGTGCCGACATTCGTGGCAGGCAACGGATCGCGAATTTGCAAGCCGCCCGCTTCGCTGTCTGCCGCCGTGATGATCAGCGTGTTGGGATGGCGATCGTGAAACGCCAAGGCTTGTCCCAATGCGCCATCCGTGCGCCGGGTTGCTTCAAGCATTCCCGATGCGTTGTTGATGTTGCCGAAATTGTCCGTGCCCTCTTCTTCCAAGACGGTGAGCGAACCGTTTTGGAACTTGGGATTGCGCTCCATTAGGGTTTGCGCCGCTGCCAGCATTTCACCCACAGTCGGAGCAGATTCCACATAGGCGGGCGTTCCGGTCGCGATCAGGTTTTCCTCAACGCCCGGTAGGTTGCGCGTACCGACGCGAATGTTGTCGTTGAAGGTGTCTTCGTTGGCGAAGATGCCCAGAACTTTCGTGGTGCGGCCATCGGCAACAACGGCGTTAAGCTGGGCTTCGGTGTAAACGATCGTGTAGCCGAGCGATCGCGCCAGTTCAATCAGATTCGTGGTCGGACGCTGGCTTGCAGAAGTTGAAATCGCGTCAAGCTGAGCGGCAGAGGTGGCGTAGGTCGCTCCGGCAGGCGGCTGAGTGCCAACGGGCAGATAGTTGACCAAGCCGCCGCCCAAAATCACATCGACGCCCGATCGCACGACCTGCTCGGTGATGATGGCAAACTGCGATCGCGGAAAATTCTCAAACCCCGTTAAGCCGGGAGGAACATCGGCGTTGTCCGACCTGTGCCACAAACGCACCCGTTCCCGGTTCTGCGATCGCGCCAGAGTTAACCAAAGCCGTTGCTTTATTCGCGGCGACGGCTTCTTCCACGATCGTCTGCTGCTTGCCCGACAACGCGGTCAGCGGCGTTTCCAGGGCGCGGCCATTCGCGCCGATCACCGGATTGCCGTTGGCGTCGCGAACGACTTCCAAGCCAAACGATTCGGCGTAAGCTTTCACTCCGGTGGCGTGTGTTACAGCACCGGAATTGGAAGTGCCCGTAAGCTGATCTTCCATGTGGCCGAGGTAGACTCTCGCTTCGTCGAGATTGTCCCAGTTGAGGCGACCATCGGGGCCTTGATCGACAAACCGCGCCATTGCAAAGGTTGCCGGACTGGTTCCGTCGGGATGGATGAAGATTACGTGATTGCCTGTCATGTCTGTTTTTGAAGGTAGATAGTGTGGATGACCGACGAATTTGCGCGATCGCAACTCCAGTCCGCCATCAGGTCAGCGAAGTCCCAACGGCCTGCTGGTGCTGCGAACAAAATGCATCCCGAATTTGCTCGCGTTACTTTCGCCCAGGTCACTGCAAGCGCAACCTGAGCTAGTCGTGTACAGCTTCGATCGATCAGCAACCGTAGAATTGCGGACTCGATCGCACCTACCTTCTAGAATTTCAGTTCAGTATTAGCTCCTGGTTAATGAGAGCCTAAGAATTAAGATGAATTCAATTAAGCTAGCGTTGATTTTTATCAATTGGTTTGATGTCCCTCATTCATCGCTTTCGCTGGAGCAAATTCTGAAGCCTGATCTGTGGCGCGATCGAGCCTGAATTGATGCAAATTGAGTGAGGAATTTGGGAATTGAGCCTCAACGCTAGGCGAAGCAGGCGCTTCCAGCTTTTACTAAAACTTCTCTTCCAGAGTGATGAAACAGGGCTACAGTCGCCAAACGCGCAGTCGATCGCCCAGCCAGTCGGTATTCACAAAATGGCGTCCATCCGGGCTGAAGTTGAGCAACTGCGAAACCGAGGCATTGGCGGCGAGGTTGTGCAGCGGGCGATTCGTTCTCAGGTCGCGAAGCTGAATGTAGTTACTAAAGCCGATCGCAATCCGCTGTCCGTCAGGATGAACGGCGATCGACAGAATCTGAGCCGTTCCGGGCGTTTGCAGCAAGGTACGGGTGAGTGTCCCGCTGCGG
>JAAUTJ010000605.1 GCA_012031475.1 Leptolyngbyaceae cyanobacterium SM1_3_5
GGCTTCTGCTGGAAATAGCACCAGATTTCCATTGACATCATAAAAATCGGAGCCACGCACAGGTTCCACTTGCAGGTTCTCGGCGCACACTCCCCTCCCAAGTGCCCAACCACAGTCCCAATGTTTCACACCATAACCAACCCTGGTCATTCAACGTCAGGGGTTGTACTGGCGATTTCCAAGTGCCATCCTTGCAAACTGCTGGGGTTGAAGGGGTCAAACACAAAATAATCTGATGTATGGAATGTGCTTTCATACAACGGTTTCTTCACGGTCAAATCAACGGTGGCAGTGCTGGGCGATAGCAGTTCTACGATTACATCAGGATAGCGCCCCGACTCTTGCCATACGACCCAGCCTTGTCGATCGCGATCAGGTTCAACATCCAAAACCACAAAAAAATCAGGACCACGAAAGTCTCGATTCAGGACTTGGTCTTGGCTGTAGTAGACGAACATATTGCCACCGACAAAGGAGTTGGGTTGGTCGGCCAGTGCGGTCAATGCCAAACTAATCAGCAAGTTCATGGCAATGCGATGGCGATTGCTCTCCAACGGTTCTCCATCATCAAAAACTAAATCAGTAGGTGGTGTGGGTGATTCCCACTCGCTCAAGTCTGGTGCAGTCGATCGACCTGTTGCATTCCTAGACATTGCTGCCTCCCAATGGGTGAAGCGACATGCTCCGCTACAAAGCGAACACAATGGCTCAATTCTACCTTAACTGTATGTTTGTTCTACTGAATGCTCGACGCTCTGAATCGCTTAATTCTGATTGAAAGTAGTCGATCGCGAAATTCCACCATCAGTTCTTTCATCCTGGCATCCACTTCTTCCATCGTCCCATCGTGCTGATACGCTGCTTCTAGCGCAACCCCCTCTCACGATTTGCGTTTGCGACAAAACAGCGGCAACAATAGCAATAAAAACGACCTTGCAACTGGCAAAAATGGAATACCTCATTTGCCCAACAGCATAAGGTCACTTACAACAGAAATACTACAGACATACTTCAAATTGTACGAAATTCATGGCTGCTCGCCTGTAGTGCTTCAGATACCCCAGTGGTTGCCGAGGTGCATCATG
The DNA here is from genome assembly GCA_012031475.1 of Leptolyngbyaceae cyanobacterium SM1_3_5. GTDB lineage: Bacteria > Cyanobacteriota > Cyanobacteriia > Elainellales > Elainellaceae > JAAUTJ01. The sequence goes on from JAAUTJ010000605.1 coordinate 1,086, forward strand.
ACAACACAAGCTCAACCGATCGTGACCGATCGATCGTATGCCAATGAATTGGATTTGCAGGCGATCGCAGACCTGATCAACGCCTGTGAACTGGTAGACCAATTAGAGCAGGGAGCTTCAGTTGAAGAACTGCAACTCAGATTTGCCGATCCGGATTTTGATTTGGCTCACGACCTGCGGTTGTGGGAAGACGCACAAGGCAGCTTGATTGGCTCTGGCTGGATGTGGATACCGCCCGCTACCGACGTTCAAGACGGCTACTTGGGCTTCAAAGTGCATCCTCAATTTAGAAATCGAGGAATCGAAGTGCAGATTCTCACGTGGGCAGAAGCTCGGATGCGATCGATCGCCCTGGCTTCGCAGCGACCGATTCATCTGCGGGCAGGCGCACGAGAACACCAAGCTGAACGGATTGCCCTACTTGAGCAGCAAGGCTTTACGATCAACCGCTACTTCTACGACATGGCGTTACCGCTAAGCGAGCCGCTGCCCGCCCTGCAACTGCCAGCGGGATATGGGGTGCGATCGCTCCACTCCAATGAAGTTGAAGCCTGGGTGGAACTGTTCAACCAAAGCTTCATCGACCACTGGAACTTTCACCCCGTGACGCTGGAGCAGCGGCAGCGCTGGATGAGCGACCCCGACTACTGTGCCGATCTCGACTTGGTAGCCGTCTCACCAGAGGGCACACTCGCCGCCTTCTGCCACGGCGCAATCTCCTCGAAGGACAACGCCCGCACCGGACGCAGTGAAGGCTGGATTTCTGGACTAGGGACGCGACGCGGATTTCGCCGCATCGGTCTCGGTCGAGCCATGTTACTTTGCGGCCTTGCTCAACTCCAAGCCAAAGGCATCGAGACTGCCCTACTGGGCGTGGATTCCCAAAACCCGTCGGGTGCGTTGCGGCTCTATGAGTCGGTTGGCTTCCGCAAGCGATATACCAACATCACCTACTGCAAAGTTCTGGTGAACTAGTGGCGGTTTTTTGCGATCGCTTGTACGATCGCGCAAAATTAGCCAGCAATTAGGATTAACCGTTGCGACGAGTGCTGGTGCTGAATCTGTGAAAGGAACTGCTGGTGCAATCGTGCTTGCGATTGTAAAAGACTACTGGCAGTCGGAGTGCTTTGACGATTCGCGATCGCAAGTACCAGGGACTCGATCGCGGCCAAGTTTTGCAACTGGCTAGAGGCCAGCTTGTTGCAAGGCTTGGGCAAGTTCAACTTCGACGCCAAGCTGAGGTGCCCATGTCCAGAGGTAGTCGCGATCCAGGTTCATTTGCTGAAGTTTCATCACACCGAGAATGTCATTCCACTGCTCAGTCGAATGACTCATTCGTCGCCATCTCAACTTCTGCAAAATGATATCTTCGGGAGTGCAAACATAAATTTGACCTTCGGGAAATTCGACCACTTGACGACGAGACATTTGGCTCTGGGCGAATTGATTGCGCTTGAGTGGAAAAATGTCGGCCTTCTCAGATGAGGTAATGTCGATCACATTGAATGAGCGGGCAGGATCAATCGACTCGACGGCTTCATATACCGACGATTCACTAATGTAGAAGTTCGCCTGTGCAAAAGCTTGGATCAGAGAATCGATCGCCTCCGGTGAAATCATCACCGCTAAATCAACGTCGCGAGTCGATCGACTTTCGCCATGCAGCGAGCTAGCCACTGAACCACCCACATAGTAAGCCAGATTGAGGGAGTCAAGAATCGCGGCAATTTTTAGAGTGTAGGTGATGGGGTCAAGAATCATGGTGGGTGGAATTTGGGTGATCGCCACTACGTCTTGTTGAGCTAGCCATGCTGCCCCGTATCGTCGCTGTAAATAGGTTTGGGCTGCATTTTGGCGTTGGCACGAGAGCCACCACAAGCGCGATCGCCAAGCGTGATTGAAGCTGCGAAAGCGCTGATGTCGCTGGTGAACAGGCATTTGACGCAACTGCTCGAACAGCACCCAGTCCGCTTCAACGCTGGTATCAACTGACTGTGCCCGATAATCAGTTGGAAGGGCAGGAGGCACTGGAACAAGGTGGCGTAACGGAGTCATAGCCTGCTGAGCGAATAAAAGTGTTTTAAATTCAAACGGCGGTTGCGATCGCTACCTACAGCTTACAGCGACGGCAACAGACTAGGTGATTGGGAGGACAAACAGCACATTGAGACATTTGCACTTGCAGGGTTGATTCAAGATAGCGAACCTGCTTGACTGACAAAAGTACTGAAGGCTGAGACGAAAGCTGGGCGGGAAGTGGAGGCTAGTTAGGCTGAGAAGTAACCACACAACATCAGTCAAACAATGCTTCCAACTTCCCGCCTCTATCATGCGCTCAAGCAATTTGTGAGTCAATCCGCGACTGAATGGCAAGATGCTC
>JAAUTJ010000606.1 GCA_012031475.1 Leptolyngbyaceae cyanobacterium SM1_3_5
CGCTAGGATATACATATTGATAGGCATCCGCTCAACCGCCAAGTCTCACGGATGCCGTCAACCCCAAAACTCAGGAGTATTCCCCATGCTATCAACTCAAATCGCCCCCGATTCGATCGCCACTGCCATCCAATTGCTCAAGCAATCCAAATTCACTCAAGCGCAACAACTGCAAATCGAATCCACCATCGAGCGATCGCCCAACACAATCATTGGCCTCGTCATCACGCTGCCCATTGGCTCGATCAACAAGCTCACTGCTAGAAGTTTCTGGCCTCAGCCGTTGCTGGCTGGGGCAAATCCACCCACAATCACCGGAGAGTCCCATGCCTCGTAAATGGTTAGAAGCAGCAATCAAAAACAATTACATCCCTGCCATTCAGGAGCTAGACGACACACCAGCGGGACACCAAGCCGCAACCGAATTGAATCAACGCATTCGTCAACAGTGGCACGATCGCGGCTCGACTGCCTTGACCCAGCAACAGAGCCTCGTAGATGACACTCGCAAGGCACTCAAAGCCGCGCTGGGTGAAGACCATTGGGCACTGAACTACATTGGCTTTTCACGGGACGAGTCGATCGAACTCAACAACATCAAGCAGGGGCGCGTGTCCGAGCGAAACGAATCGGTTCAGCAGATCGAGAAGCCGGATGAGATCGTGGCAAAAGCGGTCAGACTGTTGGACTCTCCTGAATGGGCTGATATGGCCGCAGGGTTAGCCGTGCTGACGGGGCGACGGGCGGCAGAAGTTCTCAGCACTGCTCAGTTTGAGAAGAAATCGCACTGGAGCGTCATCTTCACCGGGGCACTCAAGCGCCGAGGCGAATCGGTCATTCTCTCATTTGAAATCCCCACCCTCACTAATGCCGATCGCGTAATCGCGACACTGGCGAAACTGCGGGCGGCACTACCAGAGGCGATCGGACTGCCACCGACCGAAATCAACCAGCGCTATGAACCAGCAATGGCGCGAGCGTGTGATCGGGAATTCGCTGACCTCGTGCCTGCTAGAGAGGGAAAAGACAACCTTTACACGCACCTGTTCCGAGCGGTCTACGCGACGATCGCGACCTTTTGGTATTGCCCGCCCTCGGTGCATGAAACCGAATTCAAGGCGGCAATCCAGGGGCATTATTTCATTCTTGATGAGCAGAACCCCGACAAGCGGCGAAGTTTGGCCGCAGATCGGCACTACTCAGACTATGAAATTGCGGATGCCGAAATCGCACACTACAACGGCAAGCGCAAAGGGATCAAGTTAGGGGTCAGTGGCATCGAGCCGATCGAGACATTCAAATCCGCCTGGGAGAAAAACATGAAACCGAAAGCACCGAAAGCACGGAAAATTCGATCCTCTTACCGCATCTGGCAGGACGACAAGGAGCGAATCGATCGCATCCTTGAGCAGTTCGAGGGCATCCAGCAAGACAAATTTTGCGCCTTCCTCGACTGGTTTGAGGGACAGGAGATTCAGCCCAACCAGGCCGAAGCGACACCCATCGAACCAACCTCTACCAACGCACCAACAGCAGACATCCCTATGCAACCTCAAACAGCCTCAACGCAGTTGGATCAACCCGAATTGGATGCAGTTGCACCATCATCCAATGACAGCGCAGTGATTGCCCCCGCTACAGGCGATAAAATCGATCGCCTCATTGACACGATGAACCGTTTCGTGGAAATGCAGATGTCGCTGGCAACGGCTCAATTTGCCCAACCTGCCAAATTAACACGCTCTAAACCAGTCTCAGCATCACTCAATGGCTCGATCGCACCCAGCACGGATGAGAAGTCATTGGAGGCTGGTCAAACGGCGGAACCTAAAAAACGCACCCCTCGATCGAGTGGAGGCGCGGCTGAAAGTGTCGATCGCATCAACCAAGCGATTAGTGCAGTCATCGCCTACAATGACGTGCCCGATCGCAAGCATGATGACAAGTGGGCAATTGGAATTAATACGCTCAAGGCATTTGCTGGAAGCCAAGAGGCGATCGTTGAAATCATTGGCGGCAAAAATCGCAAGAGGGAAGTAGTCAAGGGCACTCGTCAAGACGAAATCGAAGCGCACTATCAGAAGCGCGGAATCAAGCCCGATCACAACTATCGGCATCGCGGGAAGGAATCGATCGATCAGGTCATCAAGAATTGGCTGAACCAGCAGGACGAAATTGAATTCGACAACTTGAAGCAGTGGCTCAATAGCCAGCCTGACAAGACTCAAACAAAGCCCGAAAATGAGTCAGACAACTTACAGTCTTAAGAAGTTTGGGGCTGTATCAAAAAAAGCACTGCTGAACCATACAGCCAGCAGTGCTTTTCATGTTTCGAGTAGGCGATCGGTGTGATGGAGCAACAACTACCGAGGCGGATTTTTAATCCAAAGCGTGCATTTGTCGTTGTTGGTGTCATAACACCTGACGATTCGATCGCCGTTGTCACCAAGTCGAATCAGGTCTTGAGCGAACTCATACCTGTCTCGCCCTCCAAAACTCGCATAAACATCTTGAATTGCAGCATTTCTGCCATGCTGATTACCTACCCAATAAGTTGCCCCACCGACACAGATCAACGCAACCAACATCACAGGTACAGCCCAAATAAAGCCTTGCCACATGACATCTTTCATGTAAGTGGTGCGAATTTGGGATCGCTCTTTTTCCAGGTCTTGCTGTGAGATTTTGTTGAGCTTTTTGAGCGTCTTTTCGTAGGTTTCAGCAGCAGTTTGATTTGCCGTATCAAAGGCAGAGCCAAACAGAGGTAGAAGATTTTTAATATCTTCTACAAAGTTGTCTCGAATGACATCAACGCGATCGACTTCCCCTTTGACTCGATCCGCCTGAAATTCAACCTTGCCGATCGACTCATCAACTTCAGACTGAATTTTGCCATACGCAATTAGAGCGTTGTTTAGTGCCTCCTTTGAAACCTCCTCGATATCATCAGGAACCCGTTTGAAATAGTTGAGATAATACTGAAAAACGATGAAAAATGGCATTGAGGCCGGATCGTTCGCCAATCCCAACTCTGCGAGCAATTGCAAGACAAACTCGCGATCATCTGGGGGAAGCTGATTGAGCAGTTTTTTGATGTACCCATCACCAGGAAGAAGCGGCTGTGCCATCTGAATCTCCTTAAGCCAATCCGAGGAAAGGAGCCGCTTTCATCAGTTCCGCTTCGGCCTCCTCTAAGAAGATCCTAACGCGGCGACGATCGGCCAATGGTAGCCCATGCTCAGCTTCGAGCGCTTGGGTGAATGTGAGATCCTTGTCATCTAGCAAGTCGAAAGTATCGTCAAACAGGTCAGGGATGCTGATAATCAGGCCACCCTTTTGTACGACCAAATCGCTTGTTTTCGAGGTGTCGAAGCGGCGAAATTTTTCGGGTGTGCCAAAGAAGCCATTTTGATGACCACATGATTTGCACGATCGCGCATGTCAGTACGCACAGTCCAAGTTC
>JAAUTJ010000607.1 GCA_012031475.1 Leptolyngbyaceae cyanobacterium SM1_3_5
CCCCCCTAGCGCCCGATCGAACCAGCATTCCGCTCGGTCGCCCGATCGCCAACACCGAAATTTATATCCTCGATACACGGCTGCAACCCGTGCCGATCGGCGTGATCGGAGAGCTATACATCGGCGGCGATGGGTTGGCGCGGGGCTATCTCAACCGTCCTGATTTGACCGAGGAAAAGTTCATTCCTCATCCGTTTCAGCCCGAATCGCGACTGTACAAAACGGACGATCAGGTGCGGTATCTGCCGGATGGCAACGTCGAGTTCATCGGACGGCAGGATAATCAGGTGAAGATTCGCGGCTTTCGGGTTGAACTGGGAGAAATTGAAGCCGTCCTGCGTCAGCACGATGCGGTGGGCGACGCGATCGTCGTGATGCGTGAAGACCAACCGGGCGACAAGCGACTGGTGGCATATGTCACGGCCAAAGCCGACCAGCCGATCAGCGTCACAGCGCTCAAAACCCACCTGAGTCAGCGGCTTGCAGACTACATGCTGCCGACCGCGCTGATGGTGCTAGACAAGTTTCCCCTCAGCCCGACCGGAAAAATCGATCGCCGTGCGCTGCCTGCGCCTGCCCAAGGTGCATCGAGCCACTTTGTCGCACCGGGAACAGCAGCGGAAATCGCGCTGGCAGAAATTTGGGGCGGCGTCCTGGGACTCGATCGCGTCGGTATTGAAGACAACTTTTTGAACTGGGCGGCACTTCGCTGCTGGGATTGCGAGCGATCGTTCGGGTGCAAAAGCAGTTCGCTTCAGACCTGCGACCCGTCAAGCTGTACGAGTATCCGACAATTCGGGCGCTGGCGCAGTTTCTCAGCCAAGAGGCGGATCGGGCGATCGCGCCCCCCGTTCAAGCCAGCATTCAAGAAAGCATTCAGGTACGCGCCCAGCGACAGCGAGCCAATCAGCGAAGGAGAGCGCAATGACTTCGATCGATGGTGTTGCAATCATTGGAATGGCCGGACGATTTCCCGGTGCTGCCAGCGTCGAGGAACTGTGGCAAAACCTTTGCGCTGGAATCGAATCGACCACGTTCTTTACGCCAGCCGAACTCGATCCCAACATCCCTGTTGATCTGCGGCAAGACTCTAACTACGTGCCTGCCAGAGGCATTGTCGAGGGAGCCGAAACCTTCGATGCGGCGTTCTTCGGCATCAGTCCGCGTGAAGCTGAGGTGATCGACCCGCAGGCGCGGGTATTTCTGGAACTGGCACAAACCGCGCTGGAGAACGCAGGCTATACGCCAGAAGCGTTTCCGGGACTGATCGGGCTGTATGCAGGCTCCGGGCAGAACACCTACTTCGAGCGGCATCTGTGTGGACGATCGGACGTGATCGATCGCTTGGGCGCGTTTCAGACGATGCTGGCAAACGAAAAAGACTTCCTTGCCACTCGCACTTCCTACAAGCTGAATCTGAAAGGTCCCAGCCTCAGCATCAACACCGCCTGCTCAACTTCCCTGGTGGCCGTAATTCAGGCATTTCACGGGCTAGTCAGCTACCAGTGCGACCTCGCTCTAGCAGGCGGCGTTTCCATCACCACCCCGCAAAATACAGGCTACCTCTATCAGGAAGGGGGAATGCTCTCTCCCGATGGGCGCTGTCGTCCGTTTGACGCAAACGCCCAAGGCACACTGTTCAACAGCGGAGCGGGAATCGTCGTCTTGAAGCGCCTGGAAGATGCTTTGGCGGATGGCGATCGCATCGATGCCGTAATCCGAGGAGTCGGCCTGAACAATGACGGCTGCGAGAAGGTCAGCTTCACTGCGCCCAGCGTGACGGGACAGATGGAAGCGATCTTGATGGCGCAGGCATACGCCGAAGTGCCGCCCGAAACGATTTCCTACATCGAGGCACACGGAACGGCAACGCCGCTGGGCGACCCGATCGAAATCGAAGCGCTGACGCAGGCATTTCGGACGGGAACAGCCGCCAAACAATTTTGCGCGATCGGCTCGATCAAAAGCAACGTCGGGCATCTGGTCGCAGCAGCGGGCGTGACGGGACTGATCAAAACCGCGCTTGCCCTCAAGTTCAAGCAGCTACCGCCCAGCCTCAACTTTTCGGATGCCAATCCCCAGATCGACTTTGCCAACAGCCCCTTCTACGTCAACACGCAGCTTTGCGACTGGCAGCAGGGCGACACTCCCCGTCGAGCGGGCGTTAGCTCGTTTGGCGTGGGCGGCACCAATGCCCATGTCGTCCTGGAAGAAGCGCCAGAAATCCCAGCCTCCAGTCCTGCCCGTCCCGCTCAAGTGCTGTTCCTGTCCGCCAAAACCCAAACCGCACTCGCGCAGGCCACCCTCAACCTAAAGCAGCACCTCCACCAGCACCCCGACTTGAACCTAGCGGATATCGCTTATACGCTGCAAATCGGGCGACAGGGATTTAACCATCGACGGTTCATCGTCTGTCAGGAAGTCGCGGACGCGCTGCAAACGCTGGAAACGCTCGATCCGAATCGCACTTCGAGTCGGCAAACCGATCGCCGCCATCCCGAAATTGTGCTGATGTTTCCAGGGCAAGGATCGCAGTATGTCCAGATGGGGCGCAGCCTGTACGATCGCGAACTCGTGTTTCGATCGGCAATCGATGAATGTGCCGACCTGCTCAAACCGCTGCTCGATCGCGATTTGCACGAGGTGATGTACGCCGCCGACGCGGAAGCCGCCCTCCTGCTGAAGCAGACGATCTACACGCAGCCCGCGCTATTTGCGATCGAATATGCGCTGGCGCAACTGTGGCGACACTGGGGCATTCAACCCAACGCCATGATTGGACACAGCATCGGTGAGTTTGTCGCCGCTTGCCTTGCAGGTGTTTTTTTCGCTGGCCGATGGTCTGAAGCTGGTTGCAGCGCGGGCGCGGATGATGTGGGAATTGCCCAGTGGCTCAATGCTTTCAGTCCGTCTGCCTGCCGCTGAAGTGGAGCAGCGATTGAGTTTGGAACTAGCGATCGCCGCCATCAACAGCCCGACTTTGTGCGTCGTGTCTGGCTGCACAACCGCGATCGCTCAACTCCAGCACTCACTTGAAGCCGAAGAGGTGGCCTGCAAACTGCTCCATACCTCTCACGCTTTTCACTCTCCAATGATGGACTCGATCGTCCAGCCCTTCGCCGCCTTGATTCGCACCATTCCGCTATCGCCGCCGCAAATTCCGTTTGTCTCCACCGTGACGGCAGACTGGATCACGAATCAGCAGGCCACCGACCCGCTGTATTGGGCAAGCCATTTGCGGGCAACCGTTCGATTTGCCGACGGCGTAAAAACCTTGTGGCAGCAGCCCGATCGCGTCCTGCTCGAAGTCGGCCCCCGCACCAGCTCCATCACCAGGAAGTAGGAGCCACCGGCCTTTGCCGAAGTCGTGGACGGTCACCAGGTTGGGGTTGGTTGAGCCGCATCCCCCAGCCGGGCTTCATCGAGGAACTGCTCCACCATGTTCTGGTCGGTGAG
>JAAUTJ010000608.1 GCA_012031475.1 Leptolyngbyaceae cyanobacterium SM1_3_5
GGTTGTCGAACAGATGCGATCGATCCTCGCTGCCCATCACGCAGACGTGCCGTAAATCTCTGGAATTTGATCGGTTTTCCGGCGATGGGCAACGGTTTTGCCGTGCGGCAATCGACAAATCGACCCGTGTTTCGATCGCTGCCAAAAATCTGCTATATTGGTTGTCGGTCATCTGGAGAGGTGGCTGAGTGGTCGAAAGCGGCAGATTGCTAATCTGTTGTACGGCAGGTAACTCCGTACCGAGGGTTCGAATCCCTCCCTCTCCGTTTTAAAATCCGCCTACTGCAAGGACTTCTGATTGTGTTCGCTGTAGCGATCGGTCAGATAATCTATGTGTTCGCGCAGCAGCAAGGTGAACTTGTAGAGTTCTTCCATCACGTCCGCAGCGCGATCGCAATACGACAAATCTTTCATCGTGCCATCTGCGTGAAATTCCTGATACGCCTTGGCAACCGAAGACTGATTCAGAATCGTAAACATCCGCATCCAGCGGCCTAAGATTCTAAGTGCATCCCTCATTTATCACTTTCGCTGGAGCAAATTCTGAAACCTGCTCTGTGGCGCGATCGAGCCTGAATTAATGCAAATTGAGGCAGGAATTTGGGAACTGAGCCTCAACGCTAGGCGAAGCCAGCGCTTTCAGCTTTTGCTAAAATTTCTCCTTTTCCAGAGTGACGAAACAGGGATAGAACTAAACAATGTTGATCTGACCTCTACAACCAACGGTTAACCGCTAGAATGCCACGCGATGCCGCTCAAGTCACCCACCTTGACAGGGGTAGGGGATGAGGGCAAAATCTCAAACTCACACGAACCATTCCTCATGACTTCCACATCCGATCGCCCCTCCTCAACCCGCGATGTCCGGCAAACAGGCATCAACCCGAATCACTGGTATGTCGTTGCTCAAAGCAGCGAAGTGGCGACCAAACCGATCGCCGTCACTTTGTGGAATCGATCGATCGTCCTGTTTCGTGATTCTCAGGGCAAAGTCAGCGCCTTAGAAGATCGCTGTCCGCATCGACAGGTGAAGCTGAGTCATGGTGTGGTGCAGGGCGATCGCATCGAGTGCGCCTATCATGGCTGGTGCTTTGATGGGGCAGGGAAATGTGTCGATGTGCCGTATTTGGAGGAGAATCAAAAGTTACCAAGCAGCAAAATTCAAGCTTATCCGGTGCGGGAACAAGATGGATTCATTTGGCTGTTTCTGGGAGAGCAAGATGCAGATTCAGTAAAACTTTTTGGCCTTCCAGAATGGGATCACTTGAATTACATTGCGACTGTTTCAATCATCGATTGCAATGCACATTATTCATATCTGATCGAGAATTTGATGGATATGTATCACGGGCATTTGCATGATAACTGGCAGGCTTGGGCTGATCCGGTTTTGCAGGAATTGCAGGAAACGGGCGATCGCGTCAATGCGCTTTATCAGGCGCAAAGCTATTACAAAATCGATAAAATCTGGTCAATTTCGCAACTGATCTTTCCGGCTCTGAGGCGGCTGCACCCTGAGCCGTTGAACGTCAGCTATGTGTATCCGCACTGGGCTTCGACGCTGGGCAATGACTTTAAAATCTACTGCTTGTTTTGTCCGCGATCGCTCACTTCAACCCGCGCCTATCTGATTCATTTCACGTCGCTCAATGCCTTTTGGAGACTGCACAAACTACCCGTTCCGTTCCGGCAATTTGTCAAGAATCGTTTATTTGGGTCGGCGCAAAAGCTGCTGGATGGTTTGGTGCGTCAAGATGTACTCATGATCGAGGAAGAACAGCAGGCGTATCTGAACAGTCCGCAGCAACGCGGCCATGAATTCAACCGCACCCTTGCTAGCGTTCAACGACTGATTCGCGCTCAGGCCGATTTGGAGGCAAACGAATGACCGAAAAGCCAAATTTGCTCAAAGCATCAGAGATTGCAGCGATCGAGGAATTTGAATTTCATCATCCGCTCAATCCCAATTCAGAAGTTTATTTGCGATCGCTCAGCAACATCATTGGATTTGAGCGGATTGGAATTTCGATCGCTCGCGTTCCACCCGGCAAAGAATCATTTATCTATCACGCGCATCACAATGAGGAAGAGTGGATTTATATTCTCTCTGGTCGCGGCATTGCCGAAATTGGCAATCAAGAATATGAAGTTGAATCGGGCGATTTCGTCGGGTTTGGATTACCTCAGCCGCCGCATCATCTCCGCAATCCCTTTAACGAAGATTTGGTTTACCTCGTCGGTGGCGAAAAAGTTCGCTTTGATATTGGCGTTTTTCCGCGACAGGGTAAACGTGGAATTCGCGATGGCAATTCTGCGTATTTGGTGGATGATTCTGCCCTGGAAGACTTCTGGAAATCCAGCGATCAATAAGCCGAACCTTTCTTGAAAAGCACCTGAATCGTTCTGAAAATTAGCACCAGATCGTAAAGCGGATGCCACTGCGTTTGATAGCGCAAATCGAGATCGACAATTTTTCAAAGTCTTTGATGCTCGATCGCCCGCTCACCTGCCATTCTCCGGTCAGGCCGGGTTTGACGTTGAGCCGTTGCCAGTGGCGATCGCTGTAGTGTTTCACCTCATCCGCAGTCGGGGGGCGCGTTCCGACGAGGCTCATTTCGCCCTTGAGGACGTTCCAAAACTGCGGCAGTTCATCCAGGCTGGTGCGACGCAGAAAACGGCCAACGCGAGTGATGCGCGGGTCTTGCTCGTTCTTAAAAATCAAGCCTTTGGCTTCGTTGGGAACCAAGGCTTTGAGTTCGTCGGCGTTATGCACCATCGATCGAAACTTGCACATTGTGAACGGCTTTCCGTGTAGGCCATAGCGCTCTTGCTTGTAAAAAATTGCCCCTGCACTGTCAAGCTTGATGGCGATCGCGATCGGCAAAAACAGCAGTGCAAAGATGCTCAGGCCGATTAAACTGCCCAAAACATCGATCGTGCGCTTAATCAAACAGACGGCGGACGGATGCGGTGAGCAATTAAGCGGGGGCAACACAAGGACGGCCTCTGAATCGGGTTCTATTGCACTGCGGTTCATATCGATCGCCCTAATAGACCGTGAAAATACCTATCCACACCTATCTCGGATATATTAGGGCGCAACTGAATGTGTGACAGAAGCGATCGACTGGTCTTTGCAAAATCTTTAAAGGCGCAGCAAAATTTCCCAGATCCATAAAGATTTGATGAAGTTGACGAATTTGCACTTCAAGGCAGCAAAGCACAGGCTTTGCACAATGAAAACGCCGTCAGACCGCAGAATTCGGAGCGATCGCCCTGGATTGCTGTCTTTTCTGACGATTCAACCTGCTAACCGCTCGACTAGCCCGGATTGACTCGCATCAGCGGCTGGCCGTACTCGACGGGCTGGCCGTTTTGCACCAAAATCTCGACAATTTCTCCAGCAACTTCCGCTTCCAGTTCGTTCATCAGCTTCATCGCTTCAATGATGCAA
>JAAUTJ010000609.1 GCA_012031475.1 Leptolyngbyaceae cyanobacterium SM1_3_5
ATCGTGCCCAAGTTTGCCGTCAAATCGAGTAGCTTAACGTGACCATCGATGCGATCGCGGGGCGGTTCCAGCAGCACATCCAGCAGATGAGTACAGGTTTGCACCCGCAAACTGACACTGGGCAACTGATGGTCATGCTGTGGCAGAGCAGCCTCTAGCTGTTGATGCAGCCATCGACCGAAATCGTGCTTGGAGAAATCATAGTCAGGGCGACTGTGGGGATTATGCATCCGAAAGGCTTGTGTCGCAAATCCTGACAGTTCTTGATGAAGCTGCGCTTTGAAGGCGCGATGGTTGGGCAAATGGCGCGATCGCAACACAAGCTGACGGGCAGATTCGCGATAGCTCACTGACCCAACGCCCTCATAGCTGAAGTGTCGCAGGGCGCGATCGATTTCTCCCGTATCCAGCAGCGTAGGGTTTTCGGGTAGACTTTGCGATCGATGCCGATGTCCAGACAGCTTCCGCAAGCCATAGCGCCATAGCAAATCTTCAATTTCCTGCTCGCGCTGTTGCTGCTGCTGCTGCACGGCATCGCGCCCGCCTTCGCTGCTGTCGAACTCCAGCAGATAGTGCGGATAGAGCGGTGGAAAGCGGCTGATTAGCTCGCGGAGCGGACGAGTTTTGCGGTTTTGTTTGGTGTCGTGCAACTCTCTTACTGCCGAAACGCGCCGCTGCAACACTTGATGCTGGCTGCTTTGGACAAACTGCTCCACCAGTTTGTGTAGTCGCTGCACCACTGCGGCCTCGTTCGATCGCGGCGTTTCTTGAAACAGCGCAACTAGCTTTTCGATCGCTGCTCCGCCATTGGGCAAATAGCTCCAATAGTTGATCAAAATGTAGCAGCAGCGATTGAGAATTGCACTAAAGCGGCGCTCTGCCCCGCGACAATTGGCAAGGCGATAGACGGCTTGCTGAATCTCGTAAATTTGATAGCCGCTGCCGTGAATGAACAGGCGACGATAGCGATCGATCAGCTGCGGATACGATTCAGCTTTACGAACCAGTTGCAAATGATTGAACAGCAGCTTTTCATCTGCCTCAAAATCCGCATAAGAATAATCAGACATGACAGAATGCCTACTTGAGATACACCACTCATCCAGGTGGACAGCGAATCAACGACAGCAGGAACGATCGCAAGTGACAACGGCCAAGTATTCTGAGGAACTCAACTTTTCAGGAAGATTTCGGAAAATTCTACCGCACGGTCAAAATTCTTTACTCAATAGCATAGGACACTTACTGAACTGGCTTCAAAAATGTTAGTAATCTTTAATCCGCTTCACTGCCATCTCGGAAATAGCACCTCAGCAGTTGCGTCAGACTGTAATTTACATCCTCAATGTCCAGCAGCGATCGCCTGCGGAGCGAGTTCAAAGCCGACCGCACCTGACGCGGATTCACCGTTTGAATTTCTTTCAAGGTCGCAGGTTGATGTTCAGCAAGATAGTCCACCACTTGCCGTTCCAGCGGCGACAATCGGGCGATTTGCGTTTCAATTTGCGATCGCGCATTCTCCAGCAGAACTTCTTCTTGCGACTCTTCCAAATATCGAGCAATATCGCCGCGATAGAAATCGCGAATGAACGCAGCCACTTCATTGAGCGCAAACGGATTGCCGCCATACTGCCGCCTCAATGTCCACCAGTCACCATCGCTGCCGCTGAAGTTGTCTTTGTGGTTAAACTCCTTGTGGTTAAACAATGCACGGACGCTGCGTTCGCCCAGTCCGCGCATGAAGAAAGACTGAACGGAAGCGGGCATTTGTTCTTTGAGCGCGGTGACTTCTTTGGGTTCTTCGCGGCTGGTGAGAATGATGCAGCTTTGATGCATGGTGGTACTGATTTCGTTCAACAGTTGACTATATTCTTCGTAGCCGTCGAGGTATGCACCATCATGAACGCCACTTTTCAACACCGCTTCAAAGCCGTCCAACACAATCAAACAGCGGCGATCGCGCAACTGATCGCGCAGCCGATTGGCCGGACGATCGCTCAGCACCTCCTGCAAATCGGCAATCAGCGCGTCCGGCGTGGGTCGCTGGTGAACGATCGATCGCCAAATGCACACCTCAAACTGATCCCAAACCGCCTGCCCCAGTCTAACTGCCAAAGCCGTTTTGCCGCCGCCGCCCACGCCGCATATCGCCAGCAGCCGACAGCCTCGTAAACGAATTTGAAGCGCAAGCTGATCTAGCTCAGCCTTGCGCCCCTCAAACAGCGGCACATCCGGCACAAACCGATACCAATCTTCGCGATCGATTTCACTTTCGCGGCGATTTTCCACCGGATTTTCTAAAGTGGTGCCGCTCCAAGATTCACTGTTTAGAGATTCAGGATTCAGAGATTGACTGTTCAGAGATTCGGTGTTCAAAGATTCAGAATTCAAAGATTCAGAATTCAAAGATTCAGAATTCAAAGATTGATTCGAGTGCAGTGCTTTCCGAGCGCGATCGATCGATCCCTGTAGATTGCGCTTTTTGACAGGTTCACCCAGCACTTGAGAAAGCTTTTGCCGCAGTTGAGCCGACACATTGCGCTCAAGGTGTTCAGGACTAGTGCGATTTTCGCAGCTTCGGTGAATCTCTTTATACGTATCACCGTTCCAAGCACCCTTGAAAACGATGCGTTCCAAGTCGCTGAGACGGATATTTTGTTGGGCAAGCAGCGATTCAACGAATTCCAAAGCTTCGTCGGCAGTCATGTTCGATCGCGTCGTAGATGCTACCAGACAGCATAGGCTGAATAAAGCTGTAGTTTCCTGTACTTTGCAAACATTTCAGCTTTTTCTTGCACCAAAAAGTCTTGATTCTTCTGTATTTCGAGAATTGAACGGTGTTTATAAACTTGGAAGTAATCAAGCTTCTAGGTCATTTGCAGCGATCGAACTTGATTGTTTGTCTGCTCATCAAACGACAGCTAACAGCCAGGAGAACTTTCATGCTGAGCGATTCAAGCTTTACGACCGAATGTCCCAAGTGCGGCAAAAAACTCTGATCAAGCGGCAAGATAGCCTTTACCAGTGCCTCGCTTGCGACTTCAAAAAAGACCTGGAAAAGCCAGAATCCGAACCGTCTGGAATTGCGCTCGTCTTTTCGATCGCCCTGCTGATTATGTTGATTGTCACAGTGGCGCACTACGGAATCACTAATTCTTGTGCGCCAAACGATTTGCAGTGCATTGAGCGAGAACGATTGAATCGCTAGTGCTGTTTGTTGGGTGCATCAACTGTTCTCTATTTCTTGGAGGCACTGTGATGGCGAACCAAATCGAATCCTTTTTAGAGCGAGAAGCGATCGTGACCCTGACGATCGCGCCGGACGCGCCGGACAAGTCCAGTTTCAAGGCTCATGGTGGAAAGCTCGCTGCGCCGATGCGCTCACCTTGATGCCCGACAATTGTGTATGTGATCGATCGCCAGTTCGTGACCACGCTGTTTGTTCACCCG
>JAAUTJ010000610.1 GCA_012031475.1 Leptolyngbyaceae cyanobacterium SM1_3_5
TCTCCAGATTTGCGCCAAAAAGCTGACGCCCTGCAAATTGCTGTGGCTCAAGTTGCTCTGCCGCAGATTTGCTTTGGTAAAGCTCGAATCGGTCAAATCTCGATTGGAAAAATCTCGATCGAGCAGCGCTTCACGGTTATAGTCTTCGGCCAGCGCCACGCCACGCCAGATTGCAGGCATTCCGCCCCAAAGCATTGCCGCTAGAGCGCAGCACACAACCAACCGCCTCATCACATTTGAGCAACCTACACAGCACGATCGCCACTCCACCACAGCCAAGATGTTCTACTGTGAATACTACCTGAAACTGTTGCCCTGCTTGGCATTACATCTTGTGAACAGGAGCGCCGCTTGGCAAAATCGACAGACGAATTGGGAATTGCGGCGGAAGCACTGGTCGCAGACTGGCTGATCGCGCAGGGCTGGGCGATCGAATTTCGCCGCTGGCGCTGTCGCTGGGGCGAACTCGATTTGGTGGCGCGGCAGGTGCAGCCGACTCCGACGATCGCCTTTGTGGAAGTGAAAGCTCGCAGTCGCGGCAACTGGGACGCAGACGGCCTGCTGGCAATCACGCCGCAAAAGCAAGCCAAACTGATTCAGGCCGCACAGCTTTTTCTGGCCGATCGACCACACTGGGCAGAGTACACCTGTCGGTTTGATGTCGCCTTGGTCAGTGTGCGATCGAACCACCTCCACCTACAGCAATACTTGCCGAATGCGTTCGACCTGAGCTAGCGGGGAAATTCCCACAGTTCGATCGCTCTGGTTCCTCGTCCGGTTGCGATCGTCTTCCAGTCGGAACTGATGGCGAAGTAGTCGATGCGGGTGTTGGGCGGTGCGTTCAGCTTGCGGATTTGGGTTCCGGTTTCAAGATTCCACAGGCGAATGGTTTCGTCTGCCCCGCTGCTGATCAAGGTTTTGCCGTCAATTTGCAGATCGATCGAGTTGACAAAGCTCGTATGTCCGCTCAGCGTTTGCAGCACCTGTCCGGTTGCCACGTCCCAAACTTTGATTGTGCTGTCGGCACTGGCGCTGATCAGGGTTTTGCCATCAAGATTGAACAGCACCGTGTTGACATATCCGGTGTGGCCGCTGAAGGTACGCAGTTCTTTTCCGGTGACGACATTCCATAGCGTAATTGAATTATCGGCGCTACCGCTGGCGATCAGCTTGCCATCAGGACTGAAATCGATCGCATTCACCGAGCTAGAGTGTCCGCTCAACGTGTGAATTACCGTTCCAGTTGCAGCACTCCACAGCTTGACGGTTTTATCCGCACTGCCCGTTGCGATCGTGCTGCCGTCTGGGTTGATGTCGATCGCATTCACAGGTCCGGCGTGAGCTTGCAAGCTGCGAGTCACCTGTCCGGTGGCTAAATTCCACAGCTTAATTTCGCCATCGGCATCGCCGCTGATCAAAGTGCGACCGTTTGGGCTAGTTTCGATCGCATTCACAAAAGTTTTGTGGCCTTGCAGAGTGCGAATCGCTTCTCCCGTCGTTAAATCCCACAGGCGGATCGTGAAGTCCGCACTGCCTGTAATCAGCGATTGTCCGTCGGGACTGATTGCAAAGCAGTTGATGAAGCCTGTGTGACCTGTGAGCGATCGCACCGGACGCAAATTGTTCGCGGTCACGACGGCCTGCTGATGCTGAGTAAACTGCCACAGTCCGATACCACCCAAACTCAAAGCCAAAGCGATCGCCCCACCAATCATCCAGCGGCGATCGACAGGCGATTCCACCTGCGTGACGGGCAAGGGCGATACCGTACCGGGAGCGCTTCGCGATCGCGCTGAGGGCAAAACGGTTGTGGTTGGATTGGATGCCGCGACACGGTTGGGACTGCGAGCCACCTGCACCAAGGCATCGAGAATTTCTTGCGTACTGTTGGGGCGATCGACGGCTTTTGGGGCGATCAGGCGATCGATCAAATCTGCCCACTGCGGCGACAAACTGGAAGCATATTCGCGCCAGTGAAACTGATTGTGCAGCGAGTCATAAACGGCGTGATCGCTGGGCTGTCTGCCCGTCAGCAAATAGATGAACGTACGACCAAGCGCATAGAAATCCGACTGCGGCACGGCCTGCCCCTGCTCTTGTTCTGGCGGCGTAAATCCCGCCGAACTGATCCGCGTGACGCCGCTCGATCCGCCGCCAAGCTGAGCCAGATAGGTGTAGGTCATTTCGCGAGCCGCGCCAAAATCCACCAGCACAAGCTGCCCGTTCGATCGCAACATGATGTTTTCCGGCTTGATGTCGCGATGAAATAGTTTTCTGATGCACCTGATGCAGGACTTCGGTTAGCTGCATCAGCCAGTTGAGCGCTTGCTTTTCCCCGATCGGATTGTTGCCCTGCTGCTGCATCCATTCGCGCAAATTTGGCCCGTCGATCTTCTCCATCACCAGACAGTAGATCGGGTCGGGAACATCGATCAAATGAATCTGAAAGTAGCCGTCTGGCTCGACAGCGGGAATGCCCGGATGATGAAGCTGACTGAGGACGATCGCTTCTTGGCGAAACAGTTCCACCGCTTTGAGATTCGTGCCGTGAATTTCCTTGAGAATTTTGAGAATTTTCGGCTGAGCGCGGTTTTGCAGATCGATCGCATCATAGACGCGCCCAAAGCCGCTTTTGTCGCTTAACAGCCGCACGACGCGATAGCGATTTTGCAAGAGCAATTCTGCGCCGCAGCTTTGACAGACGCGATCGCCATCGTTGCCGGGATGGTCGGGTTGAAAGCAGCGCGGATTAATGCAAAAACTCATAGCCGCAGGTAGATGAACCCTAGCTTCTACTCTCCCACAACTGAGGGATAACAAGCTGCCGTAGCATTCCCGAATTGGGCGATCGATTAACCAAGGCAGGAGGCAGAAGGCAGAAGGCAGAAGGTCTGGGACACACCCGACACCCGACACCCGACACCCGACACCCGACACCCAACACCCGCTCCTCAGCCTGTCATTTCGTTGCCGTAGGGTCGGTGGACGTGAAATTCTTCTTCGAGGCTGGGCGTTTCGATGTCGGTTTGGGTAAAGGTTTGAAGTTCGATCGTTTTGGCCTGGAGTGCCTGAATGCGCTCTTGCAGTCGGGCTTTGATGCCTTCTGAGCCACATGCAACGCAGCTTCGGCAGACTTCGCCTTGAAACACGCCTTGCTGATCGTAGAGGACGGCGAGCAGCAGTTGACCGTGAACCTTGACCGGATAGGAGCGGCGATCGCAAATGGTGCAGAAGACCGGGGCATTGCCAATGTAGACGCTGCGTTCCCAAACAATCTTCACTCGCCACCTCCACAAGTATTGGCTTTCTACTGATTTTAAGGACAATGACGGATTTGTGTTTGTACTGAGTGTGAGCATTGAGCGCTCGATCTACTTTTTGGATTGCGAATTTGTCACAATAGAGTCACTCTGCCTGTTGATGCCGTCTGAATGCTCTATTTGCACAACC
>JAAUTJ010000611.1 GCA_012031475.1 Leptolyngbyaceae cyanobacterium SM1_3_5
ATGGGGCTGTGTGTGGGCGATGCGCTTGGCGTTCCCGCTGAGTTTACTAGTCGATCGCAGCGACAGATACAGCCTGTCACAACGATGCAGGGCTATGGCACTTGGAATCAGCCACCGGGAACTTGGTCAGATGATAGTTCGCTCACCTTTTGCCTTGCGGAAAGTTTGTGTCGCGGATTTGACTTAGCGGACATTGGCGATCGCTTCTGTCGCTGGTATCAACAAAGTTACTGGACAGCGAGAAATGAAACCTTTGATGTCGGCGGCACAACGGCGCAAGCAATTAACCGACTCCTTCAAGGTGTGCCGCCATTAGAAGCAGGTGGAACGAGCGATCGCAGCAATGGTAACGGTTCGCTGATGCGAATTTTGCCGATGGCGTTTCTGCATTCAAAGCTAGCTTTTCCAGATTTAATCGATCGCGTCCATCAAGTTTCAAGCATCACACACGCGCATCCGCGATCGCAAATGGCCTGCGGAATTTATGTGTCGATCGCGATCGCTCTGCTGCATGGTGATGACCCACAAATTGCCTATCGAAAGGATGCGATCGGATTTTGCCGCTGTATGAGTCATCTATTTTTCAAGCAGAATTGAAGTATTTCGATCGCGTTTTTCAGGGCAATATTGAGCGGCAATTGATCGATTCGATCGAATCATCTGGCTATGTAATTGATACGATTGAAGCGGCTCTGTGGTGTTTACTGAACGGTAAAACCTATGCAGAAACGGTTTTAACAGCCGTTAATTTAGGCGACGACACGGATACGACGGCGGCAGTGACAGGCGGACTAGCCGGAATTTATTATGGCTTTGAAGCAATCCCGAAAGACTGGGTGGAGGCGATCGCTCGTCGCGATGACATCATCGATCTCGCCTCTCGATTTGCAGCGATTTGTGCTTAGTTTATGAAATCACCTTTTGGGCAGTCACGCCCACTGTTGCATAGTAGATCGCCCACGCGGTTTGATCTTCTGCAAACAAGCAGTATTGCTCAATATCTTTCTGAGTTGCTTCGCCCGTGGCAATGTATTTTTCTAAAAGCTGTAGCGCAGACATTTTCATCATCCTTGCGACTCCTGAACTACCGTTTGACAGGGGCGAATTATTTTCAACTGATTGCAGTTCTAAGCCGAGTTTTTGAAATAGCGCAGGCAGTTTAATTCCTAAATCATAATCCATCTTTCTACTCTTAAAAGTTTTGAAAATGGCACGATTGACTCGATTCACTGCTTGGCAGGCTGCTTCACTTCCAGCGATCGCTCTAGCAGCAGAAAAATCAGGTTCTTCAATCACAATCCACCCTCCCGGTTTAAGCAAAGCAATCATTTTTGATAGAGTGCTTTCGTAGTCTGAAATGTGAATGAGAACATATCGGGCATGTATGAGATCGAAAGAATTTTCTTCAAGCTGAAGCTGCCGAATGTCGGCTTTGAGGATTTCAACATTCGCGAGGTGGATGTTTTCAATAAAACGAGTATCTAAATCGACAGCAACTACTTTGCCACCCTCACCAACAATTGATGACATCCAGCGCATAATTGACCCTGCGCCTGCTCCCACTTCAAGACAGCACCAGTTTTGAGAAATTCCTGTTGCTTGAATTTGTTTGTGTGTGGCTGAATCGAAAATTTGCTCGATCGCCTGAAGCCGTTCTAGTTCGCTCACTTCCTGCGAATTCGTAAAGATATATGGATGTTCTGCCATGTTCACACCTTTTGAATGGGTAGATTCCTAGCTTGAATGACTGGTTTGATGGCCGATGAGCAAGCAAATTTCCTGCCTCAGCAGGCTAACATTCAATCGAATGCAAGAATAGAATTGAGTCGATGCAGAACGTGAATCGATCGCCCCAATTCCGTATCTAAGGCTACAACATAACTCTCGCAACTTTCAGAAACTCTCGATAGGCTTAGCAAGCGAACGGCACTACACGAGAGTTCACGATGTCTCGAAAAAATCTGGTTGTGATTGGGAACGGCATGGTCGGCCACCGCTTCATCGAGCGCACGATCGCTCAGGGCGCGACTGAGGAATGGAACATCATCACCTTTTGCGAAGAGCCGCGATTGGCATACGATCGCGTCAATCTCAGCGGCTTCTTTTCTGGCAAAACGGCAGAAGATTTGTCGCTGGTTGAGCCGAATTCCTATCAGGATGTGCAGGTTTATTAAATGACAAAGCGATCGAAATCGATCGAGAAGCGCAAGCGGTGCGATCGCAAAATGGCAAGGTCGTTCACTACGACAAACTGGTTTTAGCCACAGGTTCCTATCCGTTTGTGCCGCCGATTCAAGGCAAAGACGCGCAGGGAACGTTTGTTTATCGCACGATCGATGATCTTGAAGCAATGTCTGCCTACGCGAAAAACTGCCGCGTCGGTGTGGTGATTGGTGGCGGTTTGTTGGGCTTGGAATGCGCGAATGCATTGCAGAACTTAGGGCTAAAAACGCACGTCGTTGAGTTTGCGCCCCGCCTGATGCCTGTCCAAATTGATGATGTGGGCGGCGGCATTCTCAAGCAGAAAATTGAAGCGCTGGGCGTTCAAGTTCACACCAGCAAATCGACGACGGAAATTGTTAGCGAAAATGACCGCGTTTGCAAAATGAAATTTGCGGACGGCAGCGAATTGGAAACGGACATGATCGTGTTTTCCGCAGGCATTCGTCCGCGTGATGAACTGGCGCGAAATTGCGGCTTGGCGATCGGGGAACGGGGCGGAATTACTATCAACGAATCCTGCCAAACTTCCGATCGAAATGTCTATGCGATCGGGGAATGTGCCCTCTACCAAAATCGGATTTATGGCCTCGTGGCTCCGGGCTACACGATGGCAAGCGTCGCCGCCGATCAGATTTGCGGACAGGAAGCCAGCTTCACGGGAGCAGACATGTCCACGAAGCTGAAGCTGCTGGGCGTGGATGTTGCCAGCTTTGGCGATGCGTTTGCGAAAACGACGGGCGCAACCGAGTTTGCGATCACCGATGCGCGGCAGGGCACTTACAAAAAGCTGGTGATGAACGAGACGGGCGATCGCCTGCTGGGTGGCATTCTGATTGGCGACGCTTCCGCCTACGGGAATCTGCTGCAACTGGTGCAAAATGCGATCGCGCTGCCACCCCATCCCGAAGATTTGCTGATGCCGCCCCGGACGGGATCGCCTGCGACGATGGGCGTGGAAAGCTTCCCGGACGCGGCGCAGATTTGCTCGTGCAATAACGTCACGAAAGGCGATATTTGTGCGGCAATTCAGGCGAACGGCTTCACGGATGTCGGCAGCGTCAAAGCCTGCACCAAGGCGGGAACGGGCTGCGGCGGCTGCGTTCCGCTCGTCACCGATCTGCTGAAGGCGGAACTGAAGAAGGCCGGAATCGAAGTCAAAAATCACCTGTGCGAGCATTTCGCGTACTCGCGGCAGGAGCTTTATCACATTGTGCG
>JAAUTJ010000612.1 GCA_012031475.1 Leptolyngbyaceae cyanobacterium SM1_3_5
CCGCGCCGCCGTCGTTCTGCTGGGGTTGCGTGTAGTGCCGATCGCAAAATTTCTGACAGGTTCGATCGATCGGTGATCCAGCCTGCATCGATCGATCGCACTGTGTCTGATAGCGCGACGCGATCGGAAATGACGACCGGAACGCTCTGCCATGCTTCGCGATCGCAGCCAAAATTTTCGTATTCAGACGGCAGCACAAACAAATCGGCGGCTTGCAGCCAAGCCGTTTTCGCGCCGCCCGTGACGAATCCGGCGATCGTCGTGCAGTGTTTTAGCGGCGAAGCTTGAATCTGCGCCAGAATTTCCTGTTCATAATCGGGATCTTGCGAATTAGTTCCGGCGAGAGCAAAGTGAAATTTTTCACCAGATTCGATGAGTTCAATCAAAGCAGGCAGCAGCAAATCGAGTCCTTTTTGCGATCGATCCGCGACAAAAACAGCACGATCGGACGAGGCGGCAGATCGATCGCGGTCGCAGGCGCAAGGTCAACGCCGATCGGCAAAATCCAGTCGCGAGTGGTGACGCCAAACCGATCGGCGGTTTCGGCTTCCTGCAAGCTGGTGAAGTGCAAAGCAGCGGCTCCCGCGAGATTCGATCGCTCAATCAAGCGGGCGTAAATCTGCTTGAGAACCCGTTTTTTTTGCAAATCCGCAGGGTCGAGTGTGCCCAAAGGTCGGAGCAGGTAAGGTAGCTTTTGCTGACGAGCGATCGCAGCGGCAACTGAACTGACTGGAGAGAATAAAGCGTGAATATGAGCAACATCAAATTCTGAAGCGTGGACGAATAACCAGCGCAATAGATCGATCGAAAACTTATAGCGACCCATCACATTATGAAAGCAGCGAATTTGATAGCCGTCTTGTTTGATGAATTGATCGATCGGCAAGTTTAGAGAAGCACGATCGCCATTTGCATCAGTGGTTAAAATCGTCACGTCTGCACCTTCCGAAAGCCAGCGCCTTTGACAAGCTCAGCACCATTGACTGGGGCCACCATAGACGAGCGCGATCGCAGGAACGATCTGTAAAATGCGTAGCGTCATGAGTGCAAAAGCTGCTGATAAAAGGTGAATTGCTGTTGTGCTAAGACGGAATTGGTATATTGTTTTTGGACGCGATCGAAGCCGAGTTTCGCCAGATAATCAGCGCGATCGGGCTGCATAATTTGCAGGAGCGATCGCGCAGTTCAATCACATTTCCTTCTGCAAAAATCAGTCCGGCATCACCAATCACGTTCGGAATTTCGCCAGAGTTTGATCCGATTACCGGAACCTGACAGGCCATTGCTTCAATTAGGACATGGCCGAATTGTTCTTTCCAAAAAGTTGTTGTTTCAGACGGCAAGACAAGGACATTCATCAGGTTTAAGTAGCGCGGCACTTCGGCATGAGAAACGCTTTCAATGTAGATGAGTCGATCGCGAAGCGCTCCCGAAGCGGTATCGCCCAGTTGTCCGCGCAGTTCCGGTAAAAGCTCACCTTTGCCAATCAGAAGAAGCTTGTAGGGTTGCTCGATCGATCGCAGCGCCGCCGCTAATGTTCTTAACCCTTTTTCTGGCACAAATCGCCCGACAAATCCAATCACAAAATCAGCAGAATTCAAGCCAAGTTCGGCGGCGAGTTTGGGCTGTGGCTGCGGGTAGAATTGTTGTTCATCGATGCCAAGCTGCGGGATAATGGCGATCGATTTCTCATAGCCTCGCTGCCTGAGAACTTCGACTGCATCGCGGTTTCCGACGATCGCGGCATCAGTCGATCGCAGATTGTATCCCTCAAGCTGCGACAGCGGAAACTTCAGATGGTAAGGTAAATTCCACCAGGTAAACAGCAGGTTTTTTGCTTTTAGTCCTAGCAGTCGATTTAGCGTGATCAACTGGGCATATGCGATCGATTTTGTGCCCTGTTCCACCTGAATGATTTGTGGACGAAACTGTTTCAGGAGCGGAACGATGTCGAGTCCAAAACAGAGTAAGCCCTGGTGGTTTTGGCTGAAGTTTGCAATTGGAATAATCCGAAAATTTTCTTCTTGTTTCGGTTGTGTTTCAATCAGACCAGACTGAACGCCGCCCGGACGCCAGCGACGCGGCACAACGATCGACACCTCTGCGCCAAGCCGAGCGATCGCCCGAAGCTTTTCGCAGTTAATGTCAGTAATGTAGGTGTGGCTGGCGACTAAAATTCGCATCGGCGGCTTGATCTTGGCGGCTGTAGATTTGTCCATCATCCCAAATCGATCGCACTTTGGTTTGCAGGGCGATCGCAAATCCAATCAGATAGAATCCGGCTCGAACAATTGTTTTGAACGGCGATCGACTTTTGTTGCAGGGTGGCCGACCGAGGACGTGACAGTCAAATAGTTTGGCGAAAAAACGGGCGCATTGAATAACCGTTAAATTTTTAATTCCTAACCAAAAATGATTGTGATAAAAAGTGATTTGGTAGCGAGGCGATCGCGTGTCTAGTTCGTGACAGCCGCCTGTTTCTTCACCTAAGTGAATTAGATGGGCGATCGGGTCGTACCAAATTTGCAGATTCGTTTGCCGCAATTGCAGACAAATATCGGATTCTTCGCGAACCGCGCTGCCGCCGAATCGCTCATCGAATCGCAACCCGAATTTTGTAAAAACTTCGCGCCGGAACGACATATTGCAGCCCCGCGCCGTCAACACAGGTTGCGCCTTGACCGTATGCACCAGATCGACGGAGTACCAGCCGATCGCCGGATCGATCGCCTCCAGCGGCAAATCCTGAATTTCAAATTCCGCTTCCGCCAGCTTTTGCCGATCGAAGACGCGCCCCGCCACCGCGCCGACCTCAGCGCGATCGTAATTGCGTCGATGTGCCGCCAAGAATCCCGCAGGCAAAATCACGTCATCATCGAGAAACAGCACAATCTCGCCACGCGATCGCCGGATGCCAAAATTCCGCGCTCCAGGCAAACTCGCCCAGCCCACCTGATACCAGCGGATTTTTTCGATCGCCGCCAGTTCCTCTAAGTACCGCTGCGTCTGCGCTTCATGCCTCGGCTGCTGATCGATAATCAGCACCTCGTAAGCGGAATCGTCCTGCTCCAGCAGGCTGGCGATCGTTCCACACAAAACCGCTTCGCGCTGGTAGGTAGGAATGATCACAGAAATGAGCATGATACAGAAATGACCTTGCGGCTAACCCACCGACTCATCATCCCACCGCTGCGACAGCTTCGCCCGCAACTCATCCTTAATCCGGCTCAAAATCGAATCTTTATCCAGCGTCGCCAAAATCTGAGACACCACCGCCTTCGGGCCATCCGGCCCCCAAGTCGCCCGTTTGCCAAATATGCCTTCGTCACCTGCCCGATCGCCGTCGAAGTCACGCCCGCCACGCCCGCCTGCGCCAGCGCCACCGACAAATAAGGAGCCCAGCGAAAACCCCGCCCGTTGCCGGAGCC
>JAAUTJ010000613.1 GCA_012031475.1 Leptolyngbyaceae cyanobacterium SM1_3_5
CGCCCATGCCCGACCCGTCGAAATCTTTCCGCTGACAAAATGCGCCGCACGATTAACCGCATCGCCTCGCAAATTGTGGAGCGATCGGACTTATCGCGACTGGCACTGATTGGCATCTACACCAGAGGCGTTCCGCTGGCTGCAACGCTGGCAAAACAAATTGAATTATTGGAACAGGTGAAAATTCCAGTTGGTTCGATCGACATCACGTTTTATCGCGATGACCTCGATCGAATTGATTTACGCACACCCGAAAAAACCGAGATTCCCTTCGACCTGAGCGGCAAAATCGTTGTGCTTGTGGATGATGTGATCTTCAAAGGCCGAACCATTCGCGCCGCCCTAAACGCCGTCAACGACTACGGTAGACCAGAAGTGATTCGGTTAGCGGTGCTGGTCGATCGCGGCCATCGCGAAGTACCCATTCAGCCAGATTTTACAGGCAAAAACTCCCCACCGCGAAAGAAGAAATCGTCAAGGTTTACTTTCAAGAAACAGACGATCGCGATGGGGTAGAACTACTGCGGCGAGAGTAAGGCAGAGCGGGAGCATGAGCAGGCAGATGGCAGGAGGCAGAAGGTAGGAGGCTCAATCCCTCATAATCCCTAACCCCTAAATCCCCCTTCTGTCCTCTGCCCTCTGCCTCAATCCGCGATCGGCGTCCGCTTCTCCATGTGGAATCGATAGCCGTGCGGCAAAATATGCAGCTTGGCACCACAGATTGCCATGTCTTCGTCTTTCAGCAGGGCATCGGCGTTCGTGTGGGTCACGTCGGCCACATCCACGATCGTCACGGCACCATCGCCCACAACCTGTATGGACGTTCCGTCCACGACGATCGCCGTATTTTCGTCAATGCCAAAACCGAGAACGGCGGGCTGCTGCATCAGAGCCGACAGCAGGCGTCCCAAGCGACCGCGCTGGGCAAAGTGCTGGTCGATCACGATTCCGGGCAAAAAGCCCATTCCCGGCTCCATTTCGGCCACTTCCACACGTGGATTCGTTTCGGCTTCGCCGCTGACGATCATCATGTCGGGCATCATCGCGGCTCCGGCGCTGGTTCCGCCGATCACCAAGCCTTGCTTGAGGCGATCGAGCATCACGTGATGCAGTTTCGAGTCGCGAAGCATTTCGGTGATGCGGGCTTGGTTGCCCCCTGTGAAGAAGACTCCGGTGGCCTGTTCGATTGTGGCGATCGCTTGGGGATCTTCGGCATCTTCGCGCTTACCCGTGTCGAGTACTTTGACATCTTCTGCACCCAAGCGCTCAAAAATTTCGGTGTAGTTGTCTCCGACTTCTTTGGGCATTTCAGTTGCAACCGTCATAATCACGAGATGGGCTTGCAGCCCACCTGCCTGCCGCACAAACTCTCTGAGGATTTTGCAGTCGCCTTCTTTGTCTTCCGCACCACCAATGATAAATAGCTGTCCGTGCTGACTGTTGCTTTCCATAAACTTTTGCCTATCTGAACTCATGTAGCTGCTATCTAACTAATGAAACATGTGAGCTACTGGTTCAGAAATTCACCATTTGGTAGAAATTACTACAGAATTTCTCATTCTTTAGTGTTGGGTCGAAGTTAACACCCGGAAAAACCGCCCGCCAAAGCGAGTGAAGACGGGTGCGATCGCTCCCTCTTTAATCTTTTGTGCTACTTGCTGGAAGCAACGCCAGAAATTGAAGCTGATTTTGTGGCGACATGACCGTTGGTTTCAGCAATGCCCAAACCCGAAGTGAAAATATCGATTTCGAGTCCTTCGTAGGCGACAACGCTGTTGGGAAACTGCTCCGCAGTTTGAACGCCGATCCGATCCATGAAGGCATCATTGTGGAGCGGGTCGTGGTGGAAAATCACCAGCCGTTTGGCATTGGCTGCTTTGGCCGCTTTCACGGCTTCTTGCCAGGTGGAATGTCCCCAGCCGACCTTGCTCGATCGCTCCGAGTAGTATTCTTCGTCGGTGTAGGTGGCGTCGTAGATGAACAGGTCGGCATCGCGAGCCAGCCAAACCACATTTTCATCTAAGCCGTCGGTGAAATGCTCGGTGTCGGTGACGTAGGCGACCGAGTGGTCGCGATAGGTGACGCGATAGCCGATCGCTTCGCCGGGATGGTTCAGCAGGCGATTTTCGACCAGGATTTCGTCACTGATGCGAACCGATTCTTCGATCTGCAAATCGGTGAAGCTCAAGTCGGCTCCCATGATTTGCAGCGGCACGGGAAAGTTCGGGTGCAGCATTTGGTCGTTGAGGCGCTGCTCGATCGTCGAGCCGTTGGGCGCGATCGCTCCGTAGATCTTGAAGGTGTTGCCCTTGACAAAAGCGGGAACGAAAAAGGGAAAGCCCTGGATGTGATCCCAGTGCGAATGCGTGAAGAACAGGTGGGCTTCAAGCGGCATTTGCGACAGCAGGGTTTGCCCCAGCAGCCGTAAGCCTGTGCCGCCATCAAAAATCAGTCGATGGCCGCCAACGCGCATTTCGACACATGAAGTATTGCCGCCATAACGGACGGTTTCGGCTCCCGGACAGGCGATGCTGCCTCGGACTCCCCAGAAGTGAACTAGGAATTGATCCTGCAAATTAGACATGAGTGGTTCCTACCGGATTCTCATCGACACAAGCACAAAGTTTCACTTCACTTGTGCCCACGACCTCTATCTTAGTAAACCCAGGTTTGACAAGCATTTCCCCAAGTAAAATGCTGCTACGCAAGTTTGGCAGAAATCTTTACAAGATTCTACAAGTGAAACTTAAGCGGTATTGCACTCTTGATCCAGTGTAGACTGCAAAACCCCCTTAGGGGGGACTTTTAAGGTACAGAATTCTGGAAAAAATTCGGGCGGATCTCATGAGGCGATCGCTCCGTAATTTCAGCTAGGATAGTGTGCCCGGATTTCCCCCAGATCCGGCCACCACGATCGCAACTGCTGCAACCCCGTTCCGCAAGTCAAGTTGTACTGTAGCGGCGTCACGGTAATGTAGCTGCGGCGAATCGCCTGCACATCCGTCGCCATCGCTTGCAGCCAGCTTCGATCGACAGGCTCAAGCTGCGCGTTCGGCCAAGCGGTAAACTCCTCGGTCGGATCGTCCACTTCTTCGAGCAGTTCGCCTGTGAGCCAATAGTAAACCTTACCTCGCGGATCGGTGCGCTTCTCAAACTGGTCGAAATAGCGACGCACCCCTTGCCGAGTCAGGACAACACCCGCGATCGCTTCTTCTGCCACAGGCGGCACATTCACCATCGGCGGCGACCTGACCGTCAATCGCATGGGCTACGGAGCCATGCGCATCACCGGGCCGGGCATTTGGGGACCGCCCAAAGACCACGCCGAAGCCATTCGTGTGCTGCGCAAAGCCGTGGACATGGGCGTGAATTTCATTGACACTGCTGACAGTTACGGTCCGCACATTTCCGAAGAACTTATC
>JAAUTJ010000614.1 GCA_012031475.1 Leptolyngbyaceae cyanobacterium SM1_3_5
TCAGTCGTTGTAGCGACATCGATCGTGGCCTCGGTGGGATCGATCGCTTCTTCGTCGTCCTCTTCTTCCGCAGGCGTCAGCGAACCTTCAGGAACGAGTTCAACTGTTCCATGTTCTTCCAGCCAAGCCAGAATTTTTTCTTTCAGCAAATCTTCCTCAACGACCTGACGGAGACGATCGCGATCGATATCCTCGCCAGCATACTCGGCCATCATTTCTTCAACTTTGGCGCTGATTTCGTCCGGCTCCACCTTGATCGATTCGCGCTTGGCAACTTCACCCAAGGCCATCGTGCGCTTGATCCGGTTGACGGCTTCGGGGCGCGATCGCTCCCGCAGCGATTCGACCACATCGCGAGTGAAAAGCTGCTTGATGTCCATGCCCTGCTGCTGAAGCTGCATCGCCGTCTGAGTCAGCATATAGTCAGCTTCGCGGCGGACGAGCGTATCGGGAAGATCAACGGTGACATGCTTAACGAGTTCTTCCAACAAGGCTTGCTCTTTGTTCGCCTTGGTTTTCTGCTCAGCTTCTTTTTGGAAGCGCGTTTCGAGCGATTCCCGAAACTCTGCGATCGTTTCAAATTCGCTGACTTCTTGCGCGAAATCGTCATCGAGTTCCGGCAGTTCTTTCGCCTTCAATTCCTTCAGCGTGATGCTGAACACGGCAGGCGCACCCGCCAAATCCGGCTGCGGATAGTCTCCGGGGAACGTCACTTCAACTTCTTTGGTTTCACCGACATTCATGCCGAACATCCCTTCGATGAAGCCGGGAATAAACTTGCCTTCTTCCAAATCAAGCTGAAAATCTGAGGCGCTGCCGCCCGGAAATTCTTCGCCCGCTTCGCCGTCTTTGTCGGCATGGCGTCCGGTGAAATCGACGATCGCCACGTCGCCTTCCTGCGCTGCCCGACCTTCAACCGGAACCAAAGTCGCATTCTGATTGCGATAGTTTTCGATGACGGTGTTGACGCGATCGGGGTCAGGCTTAATTTCTTCCGCCTGAACCGTCAAGCCCGTGTAGGAATCAATCTCGACATCCGGCGGCACATCGACCGCAGCGGAAAAGGTCAGCGGCGATCCAGGTTCAAACTGCGTCACCAAATCCTCAAAGCTGGTTTTTAGCTCAAACTCACCGATCGCATCAATCTTTTCCTGCTCAACGGCCTGCTTGAGACTGTCATTGATCAGCGTTTCCAGCACGGTCGCCTTGATGCGCGTGGAGCCGATTCGCTGAATCACAACTTGTCTTGGCACTTTGCCCTTGCGAAACCCAGGAATGTTGGCATTGCGCGTAAAGTCTTGCACTGTCTTCTCATACGCCTGCTTCGACATCTCAGGCGGAACTTCGATTTCTAAGCCAATCTGACTGGCGGGCAGCTTTTCCTGGGTAACTTTCATCGCTTCTCTCGTATTTTCCTTCTGGCGGCGGCCACGCTCAGCATCACCGCAAATAGATATGTTAGCGGATTTGTGCTGCGGGCTGTGTCTCTGCCTCGATCATGGCGTCAGGAAGGAGAAGCGATCGAGTGTGTCAATGTTTTTCACAATTGGGGGAGAGGCGGAGTGGGTTAAGTTGCAAGGTGTAGGTCAATTGAATACTTTCATCCACTGCGCTTAATCTTGTAAATAGCACTTCAAACGGAATAGCTAAAGAAGTCGGAGCGAAAAAACACTAAAGAAGTCGGTTTAAATTCTTGAAGAAGATTACGATACAAAAAGTGAATTTTGCTTGATTTCTACCGAAAGCAATTAAAGGGAGCAGATGGTATGTTTGAACCAGCATCATTTGGTTTATTTCTGGTGACATGCGCGATCGCAGTAATCACTCCTGGCCCAGATACGTTGCTTGTCTTAAGTAATACATTTGGGCGCGGACGAAGGGCAGGTTTTTCTACTGCTCTAGGCGTATGTAGCGGCTATTTGGTTCACATCACAGCCGCCATATTGGGGCTGACAGCGATCGTC
This sequence comes from Leptolyngbyaceae cyanobacterium SM1_3_5, assembly GCA_012031475.1. Lineage (GTDB taxonomy): Bacteria > Cyanobacteriota > Cyanobacteriia > Elainellales > Elainellaceae > JAAUTJ01. The sequence goes on from JAAUTJ010000614.1 coordinate 1,965, forward strand.
CTTGCTTCAGCAGTGCTGTTCACTGCTCTAAAGCTTTGTGGAGCAATCTATTTAATCTATTTAGGCATTCGCTCTTTGCAAAGTCGAGGCGGCTTTTCCAACTTGGAACAAAGCAAGGGCACTGCATCAGGTTCATTTGTACAAGGTTTCCTAGGTAACGTCCTCAACCCCAAAGCAATTATTTTCTTCATAGCGTTTATTCCGCAGTTCATTGAACCGCAGCGTGGCAATGTAACTCTCCAGGTGATTGTGCTTGGAGCGATTACAATTGCAATGTGTCTAACGTGGTATACGGGCGTTGTTTTGCTAGCAAGTCAGATTCGTACCTTACTAACATCGCGTCCCAAAGTTGTAGCATGGCTCAATCGAATCACTGGTAGCTTGCTTATTGCTCTTGGCATTCGCCTCGTTGTGGTAGAACGACGTACCTCATAAAATTCAGCAATTCTCTTCCAAAAAAGCTTGAATCAGGGTAGGGGAGGCTTGGCAGGTGGTTTGTTGGGGGCGATCGCTTCCCTTAAAATCTCTATCTACCAGCCCAAAGCACAGAAACATTGTATTGCTCAAACATTGAATCAGCACTCACTAGTGTCATCTCATCAATTTGAGCTTGAGCAATTAGCATTCGATCGAACGGATCGCGATGATGTAACGGTAAAGCTGCGGCTCGTAATGCGTGAGGTGCTGTAATTTCGAGCGATCGCGTTCCTAGCTGCGTCATGCGAGTGGGAATGTAGCTATCAATTGGTTCAGGTAGCGACAACTTTCCGATCGCAACCTTGATGCCAATTTCCCAAACGCTGGCAACAGAAAACCATAGCTGATTTGATTCATCGGAGATTTGGGCAATCGCTTCCTTACTCAAACGCTCTGGCTGAGCAAACCACCACAGCCAGCACTGCGTATCTATCAGAAGTTTCACGCTTCATTACCCTCAAATGCCGCCAAAATTTCTTCTGGTAGTGGCCTATCAAAATCTTCTGGTACAACAAAGCGTCCTTGATCTTGACCTAAACTACTGAGACGAATTGTTTGCTGGTCTTGTTCAATATCAGCAATGTCATAGTGTAAATACACCTCTCGCGCTTTGAAGAACGCATCGAGTTCAAGTCGAGTCGAAAACCCTAATAATTCTCTTGCCTTTCCTCCACCGATCGACCCACTACGGTAAGCTTCAATAACCCAAAGCTCCAGCAATTTGCGTTCCAGGTTTCCCCACTTCGCTGTTAATTCGTCAGCTAGCATATTGGGAATCTCAACTGTAATCTTCATATAAAGTCTCTACGGAGTGTTGCCTTGATCCTATGTTAGAGTACGTGCCATTTGGTAGAAGGGCGATCGCGCTTTTCGGTTGTTGGGGGTTGCTGGGGGCGATCGCCGCGAACTATGGCGGCGGATGACGACCTAGCAATTCCTCTTCTGCTCGAATTGCTAACATGGTTGGCCGATTCAAATCA
>JAAUTJ010000030.1 GCA_012031475.1 Leptolyngbyaceae cyanobacterium SM1_3_5
TGAGCGCGATATCACCTGCTTTGGATGGGCGATCGCTCACATTCCTCCTTTATGCAAGCTCAATCCGCTTTACGATCAACTGGTTGGATTGCGCTTCCGATCGCTTTGCTGCCTTGAAAAGTGGGGCGAAGACATTAGCGTCTACTGTTAATCATAAAGCTCTCTGTCCACTCTACCCATTGACAAACTTTCTTCTGATTAAAGGATTTCATCATGATTCACCACCTTTCGATCGCCGCTCAAAACCCAAAACACGTTGCCCAAGTTTTAGCAGAACTGTTTCAAGGAGAAGCTGTTTCATTTCCTGATGCACAATATTCTGATAGCTATGTTGCTGTTAGCTTTGATGACTATGGAACGGTCGTTGACGTGCATCCTTTTTCGATCGAACTCATTCCTGGTTCTGAAAATGATGCGTTGTTTCAGTGTAGACAAAATCCTGATGCTTCTCCATATACCGCGACTCATGCCGCGATCTCAGTCCCCGTTAGTGAAGAGCAAATTGAGGCGATCGCTGCTCGTGAACATTGGCAGACTAGGCATCGCAAAGGCTTATTTGAAGTAATTGAATTGTGGATCGAAAATCGCGTTTTGATTGAACTGTTGCCGCCTGCGATCGCTTCGGGCTACCTTGCTTTTATGGAACCCCAACGATTAAAGCAATTCTTCATCGCGAAAGCTGCATCCACCTAACTAAACTCTGCTTTCAAATCAATCAGCAAGAAGGAAAGTTGATGATGAAAACTCAATCTGAAGACGTGCTTCGGTTTTGGTTTCCTCAGTTTCCAGAAAAAGATCAAACTGCGCTGGCTCACCAATGGCAATGGTGGTTTCGAGGCGGTGGAGATGCTGAAATCATCCAGCGTTTCTCGCCGCTGCTGAACCGCGCTATGCAAGGTGAACTCGATGATTGGTCTGCTGAACCGCGATCGCGCTTAGCATTAATTATCGTTCTTGACCAATTTTCGCGAACCATTTACCGAGGAACGGCTCAAGCATTCGCTCAAGATCCAAAAGCTTGTGCGCTGGCACTAGAAGGAATTGAGGTGGGTCATTACGCAGATCTTGAATCTTCTTGGGAGAAAACATTCTTTTTCCTACCGCTAGGCCACTCTGAAGATCTGAAGAATTTGGAACGGGTGACGAAGCTGGCAGATGACTTGGTGCAAGCTGCACCTGAGGACGATCGATCGTGGCTGGCGTTCTCCGCCGAACAAGCCCACCGACATCGAAATGTAATTGCCCAATTCGGTCGTCATCCCCATCGAAATGAAGTTTTAGGGCGACCATCCACTCCTAATGAGCTTGAGTATCTCGCCACAGATCGACTTGTCCATACGCGATCGCTACCGCCTCACCTGTCGCAATTTCTTTCCATTGAGCAAACAACAGCCTGAAGAAATTCTCCAGGCTGAGAGTGAACTTTGACCGCTGTTGTTCCGCGATTAAGCCATTACCTCTTGTAGTTCAGAGAATGACAGGTAACGAAATGACAAACAACGCTTCAGCCTTGCCAAATATCGATCGACTCATGCCTTTTCTTAAACTTTGGAAGCTCATTTTATGCAGAACGAAACCCATGCTTTGGTGATCGGCGGCAGCTTAGCAGGACTCTTAGCAGGTCGCGCTCTGGCGAATCATTTCGATCGCGTCACTATTCTGGAGCGAGATTTTTATCCCCAACAGCCTGCCCCTCGTCAAGGATTACCCCAGTCCCGTTTTCCCCACACCCTGATGCTGCGAGGACAGCAAGTTCTAGAGCAATTCTTTCCAGGCTTGAAAGCTGAACTGCTCGCTCAAGGGCGATCGCCCTAGATAGCTCCCAGGAAATTGCCTATTTCACGCCCGCAGGGTGGGCTGCCCGCAGTCCATCCGACCTGATCCTGCTTGCCTGTAGTCGAGATTTACTCGATTGGAACGTTCGTCGTCGCCTACAGTTGCTGCCCAATGTGGAATTTTTAGAAGGAGCCAGTGTCATAGGATTGCTTGCGAATGAAGCCAAAACGCAGGTCATTGGCGTATCCGCGCAAATCCGCAAGCCCTCCAACGATAATCCGATTGCCGATTACCCCAACGGCGAAACGCTCAGCGAACTTCACGCTGATCTCGTGGTGGATGCCAGTGGCAAAGCGTCCCATACTCCTCAATGGTTACAAGCTCTAGGGTACGAGCCTCCGCAGGAAACCGAAGTCAACGCCTTTGTCGGCTATACTGCCCGAATCTATCAGCCGCCATCCAACGCCTCAGTTGATTGGAAACTGCTCTTTATCCAACCGAACCCACCCCAGGATCATCGCGGGGGAGCCATTTTCCCAATTGAGGATAATCGCTGGATCGTCAGCTTGATGGGCGGCGATCGTGACTACCCCCCGACCGATGAAGCAGGCTTTTAGCCTTTGCCCGCAGCCTGAGATCTTCTGCGCTGTTTGATGCGATCCAAGAGGCAACGCCGCTCACGCCCATCTATACCTACCGCAGCAATGAAAATCGGTTGCGGCACTATGAGCAACTGCGGCAGCAACCCGATCGGTTTATTGTTGTTGGACATGCTGCCTGTGCTTTGAATCCTACTTATGGGCAAGGCATGACGGTTGCTGCGATCGAAGCAGACTTACTCGATCAGTTCTTTCAAGCTCATGGAGCCAGGATGAGCGGGCACACCCGCCGCCTTCAAAAACATCTGGCGAAAGCGCATCGAGATGCCTGGACATTATCTATCTCTCAAGACGATCGCTATCGCAGTACCGAGGGCAAGCAAAGCAACGTCATGACTCATTTCATGACCTGGTATTCAGATCAGGTGCAAAAACTGGTGGTGGAACAGGCAGAGGTGCAAATTGCCGTGATGGAGGTTGTGCATCTACTCAAACCTTCAAATATGCTGTTTCAGCCTTCCATTTTGGGGCGCGTCATCAAGCATTTGCTTCATTCCTCTGCACGTAGCTAGGCACCTGTTAACCTGAGCAGACAGGTCGCCCTACCTGCTCGGCTCCAGAACCAGACTTAAAACTTTTGGGCGTTGCTGAATGACGATATGATTCCGAGGATCTCTAGATGAGTTTTCTGGTGTCTCAGCGATCGCTTCACAGCACGATTCAGCAACACCCAAGATTTAAAGTCCCTCTCCTTCGGCAGGGCTGTTTTATTTTTCGCTGGAGAATACCCAGTAAGTTCGATCGCTGCGTTCACTCGATCGGGAACGGTGGCAGCCAGCGAATGCAGCAATCACCGTTTCGGTTTGTCTCTGCTGACAATGAAACAGCCCTGCCAGTCGTGAGGCTAGGCAAAAATCGTTGAGACGTTACTGCGAAACGAACTCGCCGTTTGCCAAGAGACGATCGCCAACAGATCATCGCCCCTAGAGATCTGGACGCCATCAGCGCTATCGGTGAACGACAGACCCGCGCCGCCGCCTGTGAACTGCGTGGAGCCAAGCTGGAAGTTCTTGACGGTGACGTAGCCTGCCCCCCATTGAGCGCGATCGCGGCTTTTCCGGCTCCCAGCCCATCGCCTACAGTCGAGTAACAAATTACCTGCGTGATTAACACATTATTTGCGCGGCCAGAAGATCGGCTCGATCGCAGATGAGGCTTGGCTTTCCAGCAATGAGACAGGCGTGGGACGCTTATGGGTTGCCGCAGCACCTATACCCCGATGGGGGCAAAGAGTTTCGACCGCATCGCGCTACGGCGCTCGCGCAGCGGGCAAGCCGATCGACGCACCTAGAGCAAGTGGCAACGGCGTTGGGCATCGGCTTACATCGGCGTCGCCGTCCGTCCGATGGTGGCATTGTCGAGCGCCCGTTTGGAAGCTTCAACCAACAATTTTTCTCCAGCCTGCCGGGATACACCAGTAGCACAGTCCAGGATCGATCGCCCATTTGTCTTGTCGAATATCAAATTAAATTTCGTCGTGTCAAATTAGATTTCGCAGTGGTTTAGGGGTTAGAAGGCTGAGTGGGATTGAGTTTGAGGCGAGAGTAGTACACCTTTAGCCGCCCAAAATGGTTGTGTCAAATTGGGTGTCGCAAAGTTTTGCGCGATACTCTGTCAAATTAAGTTTCGTGTTTTGCGGAGAATGACGATTGTCAAAGGTTCGTCAAGCATTGTGCTGCAAAGCTTTGAGCTGGTGTGGAGTAATTGGTGTCGAATTTCAAATTAAATGTCGCGATTGTGGGGCTCGAGGCGATGGCAGGCGTTGAAGTTCAAGCGGATGAAGCGTCCGAAGCGGTGGTTCGATCGCCAGCATTGAGCGACTCGGAGCGCGAGCGAGTGGGCTTGATTGAGGGGTTAGCCAATGAGGGAGATCGATCGCGCTATCTGGAGCGACAGCGAGCGATCGCGCGGCAGTTGAAGATGAGTGTGCGAAACGTGCAGCGACTGGTGCAGGGGTGGCATAGCGAGGGGCTTGCGGGCGTGGTGCGAGCGGTGCGATCGGATGTGGGGGAGCATCGGCTGAGCGCAGAGTGGGAGAGGTACATTGTGGAGACGTACCGTAAGGGGAATCGAGGCGGACGGCGAATGAGTCGAGCGCAAGTGGCGGTGCGGGTGTCGAATTTCACGCTAATTGACCTCGATCCCACGCTATTTGACCGCGTCTGCTGGGACGGAAGCGCTTGCGATGTAAGGGTTGGCGGGTTGTAGTACGCGATCGATCGGGCGTTTCGCGCTAATTGACCGCAAATTTCGCGAATGAAATTTCACGCTAATTGACCGTTGGCGGGGTCATTGTGTTCATCTGTCGAGTAACACGGTGTTTGTCGTCGTTAACAAATTATTTGACGCGATCGACTTGCCCGATCAGCTAGGCAGGGCGAAGCTTTGCGCGATTTTGCGCTCTGATTCGACAGGCGGCTTGGGCATAACACAATCGTTGGCGCAAAATTCGATCGGGTAGTTTAACGCAGTTTTTGTCGTCTGCCATCGAGATTGCTGGGATTGGCGAAGGCTAAGAACTGCTTCCTGGTTGAGTTTTGCGATGTGAGTGTGATCGTGTGCTTTAACACACTGTTTGTCGCAACACCTGCAATCGATGGTAAAATCAGCCCGATTCGTCTAGGTCAGTTGCCGCATGAAGGAACGGAGCGCTATATCCTCTGACCCACCACCCACCACCGGCGATGCTATTGGTGAATTAGGCTCATCCGTCGCCATTGTCCCCGCGATCGCATCGCCGCTCAGCCCTGCCTTACAACAGCGTGTGGAAATGATTCAAGCGCTGGCGCGATTGCAGGGGAGCGAGCAATACGCAGCACTTCAACAGCAAACTGCCCAAACGCTCGGTCTGAGCGTGCGGAGTGTACAGCGCTTGCTGAAAGCTTGGCGCGAGCAAGGACTGGCGGGGCTGTGTCCGCAGCCGCGCACCGATCGAGGTGCGGCTCGCATCAGTCGCGACTGGCAGAAATTTATCGTCAAAACCTATCGGGAGGGCAATCGGGGCAGTCGGCAGATGAGTCCATCTCAAGTGGCGGTGCGCGTCAAAGTGCGAGCGCAAGAACTCGATGTGGAAGACTATCCGAGTCACATGACGGTCTACCGCATCCTCAAACCCATCATCGCGAAAGCCCAACCGCCAAAGCGATCGATCGGGTGGCAAGGAGCGCGGCTGGTGCTGACGACACGGGATGGGCAAGATCTCAGTGTCGAGTGGTCAAACCAAGTGTGGCAATGCGACCACACGCAGGCCGACGTACTGGTGGTTGATCAAACTGGAGCGCTCTTGGGACGACCTTGGTTGACGATCGTGGTGGACAGCCACTCGCGCTGCCTCATGGGAATGCACTTAGGGTTCGATGCCCCCAGTGCCGCTGTTGTGTGTTTAGCCTTGCGCCATGCCATCTTGCCCAAATCCTACAGCGCGGCTTACCAGTTGCAGCAGGCTTGGGACACCTATGGCATTCCCCAATATTTGTACACGGACGGCGGCAAAGACTTTCGATCGACGCGCCTTGCCCAAGTGACGAGTGCCTTAGGCATTGGGTTGGAATTGCGGCGTCGCCCGTCCGATGGTGGGATTGTCGAGCGACCGTTTGGCACGTTCAACACCGAGTTTTTCTCCAGCTTGCCGGGATACGTCAGCAGCAACGTGGTGGTCAGAAACAATTAACCAACCGACTACAGCCGGAAAAAGCGCTGAATCGACCGAAGCTGCTCCGATGACTGTGCCCATCGATCAACCGATCTCGGAAACGACTGCTCGATCGATCGAGCTAGTCCCGATCGCCCAACCGATTGACCCAGAACCGACTGCCCAACCGCTCCCAACCGCTCCAGCTTCCAAGGGCATTGCTCCGACTCTAAATCCAGCGCTAGAAAAACTACTCACCTTTTTGCAGGATCGGCTGAAGACCAAAAGATTTCGCCAAACCGACGACGAGCTTTATTTTGCAAAACGGGACGGCGATCGCTTCACCATTCGCACACTCACCGACCAAGGGAAGAAGCAGGGTAAAACGATTCTCGATCTGACGCTGACCACTGCGGGCTGGAAGGTGGCGATCGATCGGATGCAATCCGAAGACTTCCAGAATTTCGATCGCTACCAGGCCGATCGCGAACAGAAGCAACGCCAGAAGCCGAAACAGCACAGGCAACCGAAACAACGCCAGAAGTCACTTCAGCAGCAACGGCAACAACAAGAAGAATGGTGAACTTGAGAATTTCCCTCTACAGTTTGACGATTGGCTATCGGGGAAATTGCTCTACTGGGGCTAACCTTCTCAAGCATTCATCTACCCTGTCACTCACTAAAACGGGCGGCTGGGCTTTGGGACTGGTTACGGCCTTGAGCACTCCGGCGATCGCTGTAACTCCACTGATTCAGGAGCCAATGCACTTCGCACAGGCAACCGATCGCGATCAAATCACTAGACTGGTTGTGCAATCGCTTCGAGAGGGAGTCGGTACAGCACAAGCTGAAGTTTTTTCGATTCGCATTGTCGGCAACTCTGCACTCGCAAGCTGGACGTATGGTGAAACTGGAGGGCAAACGCTGCTCAGGCGCGATGAAAGTTGGCGGATCTTGGAAACGGGCGGCGGCGCGATGGGTGTCGCTGAACTGCGGCGGCTGGGTGTGCCAACGAGTGCGATCGCACGGCAACTTCGCGGAGTAGGCGGGGGAAGAAACCCAAATGAATTATCGCAATGGACTCATTGCGTTGCTGTCCGCAGTGCTAACCGTTTCGATCGCCCCAGCGAAGGCGCAAGATATCGATTCACGCCCGGAGGACAGTTCCTACGGTGCAGCCGTCTTTGGCCGGTGGCTCGAAGGGGGGCGGCTGGAGGAGCGCGGGGATTTCAACTCTGCTCAAATTCAATATCAACGGGCGCTCGACGCGGCTCGACAGTTGAGCAACCCACAGTTGCGCGATTAGCGCCATTCAGGGATCTCAAGCTCGCATTGCTGCAATGGAAGCATCCAGGGCATACATCCGCGAAAACGGCAGTCGTTCACGATCGATCGCACAAGCACAAGTCGTGGCCGATCGGCAATTTGAGGCCACCTTTGATCAGTTGGAGCGAGCAAGACCTGACCTAGCTAACAGTTGCCCTGAGTCAGACAGTTATCAGAGTAATCACGAGATTTTAGATTTACAGATTTTTGCATACGCAAAATGTCAAATTTTCAATATTCCAGTTTTTTGCGGTGTTGGAGAACTGGCATGGTAAAACTTTGGTAGTCAATGGACGAAAACCAATGATCATTACCATAGCCAGCTTCAAAGGCGGCGTGGGCAAAACCACTAGTGCTATTCACTTAGCCGCCTATCTCCAGCAAAAGGATTCGACGCTATTAATTGATGGCGACCAGAATCGATCGGCTACCACTTGGGCAGCAGGTGGTAGTTTGCCTTTTAAGGTCGTGAGTGAGACGCAAGCGCCAAAGTACATTCGGAACTTTGAGCATATTGTGATCGATACGCAGGCACGACCTGAGCAAAAGGATTTAGAAGCTCTAGCTGATGGGTGCGATTTACTGATTTTGCCAACCACACCAAAAGCGCTCGATCTCGATGCGCTGCTGCGGACGGTAGATGTATTGAGCAAATTGGGCGCAAGCTTCAAAGTGCTGCTGACGATCGTGCCACCGCCGCCGAGTCGATCTGGGGCAGAGGCGCGGCAGCTTTTGGCAGAATCTAACCTGCCTGTATTCAGAAGTGAAATTAAGCGACTCGTTGCGTTTGAACGCGCTCCGCTAGAGGGCGTTGTGGTCAAGGACTATGCTGACCCACGAGCGCTAGTTGCTTGGCAAGGATATGAAGATTTAGGCAAGGAGATTTTACCGTGAGCAGCAAACGTGATCAGCCCTCGATGTTCCGATCGCTACTCGACAAGCGCAAACAGGTTGAGTCAGAGGAAATCGAAACGTCTGATGAAGATCAGCCAGCAGTGGAAGTGGCAGATGTGACTCCAGATGAGGCGATCGAACCAGTTGTTGAAGTTGAGCGGCGCAAACCGGGCAGACCCAGAGGCCGCAGGAGTAATCCTGACTATACGCAGATTAGCGCTTACATTCCGCTTGACCTGCTGTTGGATATTCAAGAAGAGCTTTCTAAAGAAAAACGACGGCTCCGCAAGCGATCCGCGATGACTGTCAGTGAACTTGCAGAGAACTTATTGCAGGATTGGCTCAAACAGCGCAAAAATGAATCAGCAAAACCTTGAAATTTTGCATACGCAAAACTCTAAAATTTTAACCTGCTAAAATTTCGCGTTGACCCAGTTGGCCTGAAAGATTGACTGGACAAAGCAAAATCCATGAGGAGCGCGATCATGCCACGAATTTTTGACAATATCGAACTCAAGCTGCTGCCAATCTTGCAGGAAACCTTGAGGAGCGCCCAGCGAGCGGATTTCTGTGTAGGCTATTTCAACCTGCGGGGCTGGCAACAGATCGATCGCTTTGTTGAGCAGTTTTCAGGCGGGGATGCGGGTTGCTGTCGGCTGATTGTGGGAATGCAAAAACCGCCACGTGAGGAGTTGCAGAGTGCGCTTTCCCTCACTGAAGCAGAATGGGAGATGGATCAGCGAGAAGCGATTCGGCTGCGAAAACGAGTCGCACAGGAGTTTCGCGATCAGCTTACGATCGGCGCTCCCACCAATGAGGATGAGGCTGGCTTGCGGCGGCTGAGTCAGCAAATCAAGGCGGACAAGCTGAGGGTCAAGTTGTTTTTGCGCTACCCCCTGCACGCCAAGCTGTACTTGATTCATCAAGCAAATCCGAACCTACCCACTGTGGGATTTGTGGGCAGCAGCAACTTGACACTGGCAGGATTGCGATATCAGGGTGAGTTGAACGTGGATGTGTTGGATCATGATGCCACTGAGAAATTGGAGCGGTGGTTTGAAGAGGCTTGGAGCGATCGCTTCTGTCTAGACATCTCTCAGGAGCTAGCGCAACTGATCGATGAGAGTTGGGCGCGAGAGGCACTGATTTTTCCCTATTACATTTACTTGAAGATTGCCTACCATCTTTCCCAAGAGGCAAGAACAGGGCTATCAGAGTACCGAGTGCCAAAAGAGTTTCGCGATCGCCTGTTTGATTTTCAAAGCGCAGCCGTGAAAATTGCCGCCCAGCACGTCAACAGGCGGGGTGGCGTGTTGATCGGAGATGTGGTCGGGCTAGGTAAGACAATGGTGGGGTCGGCACTGGCACGAATTCTCCAGGACGACTCTTCTTTAGAAACGCTGATTATTTGCCCTAAAAATCTGGTGTCGATGTGGTGGGACTATGTGAGGGAATATCGATTGATTGCCGAAGTCATTTCAATTAGCCGCGTTCAGATTGAACTGCCGAATTTACGTCGCTACCGAGTCGTGCTGATTGATGAAAGTCACAATTTAAGAAATGCAGACGGCAAACGCTATCGCGCCATTCAAGAATACATTGCAGTCAATGAAAGCAAGTGTATTTTGCTCACGGCAACACCCTATAACAAGACATACTTAGATTTGTCGGCTCAGCTACGGCTATTTATTCCTGAAGATAAAGATTTAGGCATTCGTCCAGAGCAGCTTTTACAGAGTTTGGGGGGTGAAGCAGCCTTCAAACATAAGCATCAGGTTCCCGTTTCCTCACTGCGATCGTTTGAGTTTAGCGAGTATGCGGACGACTGGCGCGATTTGATGAAGCGATATATGGTGCGGCGGACTCGCAGCTTTATTAAAAATAATTATGCCAAAGTGGATGCAGAGGGGCGCAGATACTTGACGTATCAGGATGATTCTCGCGCCTACTTTCCAGAACGAGTCCCGAAGACGGCCAAGTTTGCGATCAAAGATACGACTGAAGATCCATATGCACGGCTTTATTCAGATGATGTCGTGAGCGTGATTAATCAGCTTAATTTACCGAGATATGGGCTAGCCAACTATATTCAAACAACGATTAAGAGGAATGCGAAAAGCAAGGTTGGTGAAACAGAACAGCGATTGATCGAAGGGCTATCAAGAGCAGGGCGGCGGCTGATGGGATTCTGTCGCACCAACTTGTTTAAGCGACTAGAGAGCAGCGGCGTTGCTTTTATTCAGTCGCTAGAGCGGCACATTTTACGCAATTATATTTTTTGCACGCGATCGAAAACAACTTTGAAATTCCGATCGGAACGCAAGATGCAGAACTATTAGACAATCGCAGTGTGGATGAAGATTCAGATTCTTTACTCGCTTCTTTGTTTGACATCGAGATTGAAGAAACGGATGAACACAATGTTCGCGAGGTGCTAGATGTCTCTGAAACCGATTATCGATCGCGAGCCGCAGAAGTTTATCAGGGCTACAAAACACGGTATTGCCGCCGCTTCAAGTGGATTCAACCATCTTTATTCACCAAGCAACTGGAGAAAGATTTACGGGCAGATGCCAAGGCGTTAACAGGTGTATTGAAGCAGTGTGGAGAGTGGAATCGATCGCAGGATGCGAAGTTGGCAACATTAGTAAATCTGCTGCAAGTCCAGCATCCCACCGAAAAGGTATTAGTCTTCACGCAGTTCGCAGACACTGCTCGCTATTTGGAAGGGGCACTGCAAGCGTTGGGAGTGGCAAAAACGGCGATCGTATCCGGCAGTTCAACGGAACCGACCGAAACCGTCTGGCGATTTAGTCCGGTGAGCAATCGCAAGCGCGATCGCGTTGCGCCCGAAGACGAGTTGAGAGTGCTGATCGCCACTGATGTTTTGAGTGAAGGTCAGAACTTGCAGGACTGCGCGATCGTGATCAACTACGATTTGCCTTGGGCGATTATTCGTCTGATTCAGCGGGCGGGGCGGGTCGATCGGATCGGGCAGCAGTCGGACAAGATTTTGTGCTACTCGTTTTTGCCTGCGGAAGGAGTCGATCGCCTAATCAATTTGCGGGGGCGATTGCTGCAACGACTACAAGAGAACGCGGAAGTGGTGGGGACGGACGAGGCATTCTTTGAAGATTTTTCAGACCAGGTGTTGCTGAATTTGTATAACGAGAAATCTGGCATTTTGGATGGCGAAGAAGATAGTGAGGTCGATTTGACTTCAGAGGCGTTGCAAATTTGGAATAACGCGACGGTGGGAAATCCTGCTTTGCGAAAAGCGATCGAGGAGATGCCCAACGTGGTCTACTCGACGCGCCAGCACAAGCCAACCGAGACACAGCCGGAAGGGGTGTTGCTGTATATGCGATCGACGGAGGGCAATGATGCGCTGGCCTGGATCAATCGACAGGGGGAGAGCGTGACACAATCCCAGCTTGCAATTTTGCGAATGGCGGCGTGCGATCCTAAAACACCTGCGATCGATCGACATTCGGATCACCACCGCTTAGTACGAAAAGGCGCGGATCGAATTGCGGAAGAAGAACGCAGCGTTGGCGGGCAGCTAGGGCGAAAGTCGAGTGCGCGGCATCGAACTTATGAGCGGCTGAAGCGCTATGCGGAAGAAGTGAAAGGGACGCTGTTTGAGTCAAGCGAGTTGCTGAAGGCGATCGACGACATCTACCAGCATCCGCTGCGCCAGTCGGCAGTCGATAGCTTGAATCGTCAACTGAAAAGCGGCATTGACGATCGGCAGCTTGCCGAACTGGTCGTTGCGCTGCGAACCGACGATCGGCTTTGTATTGTTCACACCGAAGACCAGCGGCGGGAGCCGCAGATCATCTGCTCACTCGGACTGTTTCAGGAGTAGGCACGGATGGCAAAAGATGTCTTCCACAATATTGTCAAAACTGCTTTGCAGAAGGAAGGCTGGGTAATTACTCACGATCCTTACGAACTGCGGGTTGGTGGGGTGGAAATGTACGTTGATCTTGGGGCCGAGCAGCTCATCGCCGCCGAACGCGGTCAAACCAAGATTGCGATCGAGATCAAAAGCTTTATTGGGACTTCAACCATTTCGGAGTTTCACAATGCTCACGGGCAGTTTCTCGATTACCGTTTTGCCCTGGAGGAAGAGGAACCCGATCGCAAGCTGTATTTGGCGGTTCCGGTCAAAACCTACCGCACCTTTTTCTCACTGCGATTTATTCAAACGGTGACGCAGCGGAGCCAGATCGATTTGGTGATCTACGATCCAGAGCAGGAGGTAATTGTGCAATGGCATCCCTAGAAATGGCAACGGTAGAACAATATCGGCAGATTATTCAAAAACTTTTGAGCGATCGTGCGGCTCGATCGATGCAGTCCAATTCACAAGTGGAAGCTCAAACGATTTTTGATCGGGATGGCGACCACTACCAGCTTGTGTATGTAGGCTGGCGTCGCAACGGCGATCGCGATTATGGCTGTTTGCTGCATCTGGATGTGAAAGACGGCAAAATTTGGGTTCAATATGATGGCACGGAAGGCGGCATCGCCAATGAACTCGCGCAGCTTGGCGTTCCCAAAGCAGACATCGTTTTGGGATATCATCCTCCTTCAGTTCGGCAGCTTACGGAATTCGCTGTGAGCTAGCACTTCCAACCAATCCAGGAAATTCGCGAGTAAAACTAGAAAGGCCGCGTGCTATTTGTAACGTTCTCCCCGGTTTGAGCTTTGACCCATGAGTTTTGACTTCCAGAAGAGTCGCCAGCATCTCCAGGATTTTGACTTCGGAAATTTGTTTCGGGAGGTGCTGGGCTGGGCGAATCCACCCAGCCGGAAAGTGGAGGAGATGGAGGTCAATGGGACTCGGTTCGATCGCGTCATGATTGCCGAACTGTCGGGGGTCGTGGTGTATGAAATTCGCGGGGCGCAAGTTCCCAGTCAGACGCTACGGCAGCAGGTTTACCGCGAGGTGGTGAAAGACTCGCTGGAGAATCTGCTGATTTTTGTGGATGAGGCGCGGACGCAGAGCAGTTGGTATTGGGTGAAGCGTGAGGACAAAAGGCAGATTCCGCGCAATTTGTCGTATTACAAGGGGCAGTCGGGCGATCTAATTCTGGGCAAGATCAGCGCTTTGCTGGTCGATTTTGCCGAGTTAGAGCATGGCGATCTATCCGTTGTGCAGGTGGCCGAAAAGCTGAAGGCCGCGCTGGATGTTGAACAGGTCACAAAGAAGTTTTACAAAGACTTTAAGGCGCATCTCGAATGGTTTGTTTTGCAGATTCAAGGCATTGAGAAGGAGAGCGATCGCCGCTGGTATGCGTCGATTATCTTGAATCGGCTGATGTTTGTTTACTTCTTGCAGTACAAGGGATTTGTCGATGGCAATCAGGAATATTTGCAAGATAAGCTAGCACAGTTTGAGGACAGCAATTTTTATCACGATTTTTTGTGCGTCCTGTTTTTTGAGGGTTTCGCGAAGGCTGCACCGAATCGATCGATCGAAGTCAATCAGCTACTGGGAAATATTAAATATCTCAATGGCGGTTTGTTCATTGAGCATCGAATTGAGAAAGATTATTCAATCGCAATTTCTAATGAGGCATTTGAGCGCACATTCAATTTATTTAGACGCTATACCTGGAATCTAGATGATGCGCCAGGAGGAAATGATGACGAGATCAATCCTTCAGTTTTGGGCTATATTTTCGAGAAATATATTAACCAGAAAGAATTTGGAGCTTATTACACTCGCCCTGAAATCACAGAATATTTGTGCGATCGCACCATCAACAAGCTACTTCTTGACAAGGTGAATGTCGAATCGAAGCGACAGTTTGAATCGATCGAGGAATTGCTCTTTAATCTCGATACAGATCTGTGTGTTCGACTGTTAGAAGACGTATTGCCAGGATTATCGCTGCTCGATCCGGCTTGTGGGTCGGGGGCGTTTCTCGTGGCGGCAATGAAGACACTGATTAACATTTATAGTGCGGTGATTGGCAGGGTGGAATTGTCGAACGATCGCACACTCAGATCATGGCTGAAGCGGGTGCGCGATGAACATAAATCGACGGCATATTACATCAAAAAGCGGATTATCACGGACAATCTCTATGGGGTAGACATCATGGAAGAGGCGACCGAGATCGCCAAGCTGCGGTTGTTTTTGGCGCTGGTGGCTTCGGCGCAGAGTTTGGACGAGTTGGAGCCATTGCCGAATATTGATTTTAATGTGATGGCGGGGAATTCGCTGATTGGGTTGATTCGAGTGGATGAGGATGGGTTTGATTCTGTCAGCGAAACTGCAACTGAGAAAAAGCGAAAATCTTTGGAAGCAGAATGGGGCATTCAACCGACTCAAACTAGCTTGCTCCCAGAAACTTTTGTGCAGGGCAATTTACTTCAGCCCGCAGCTTCTATGACGTATCGGCAGATTTTGGATGAGAAGAATAAAAGCATTGCGCTGTTTAAGCAGCAGGCGTTTCGGGCGGATGGCTCGACTGAGCCAGAGATTAGGACGGATATGCTCAAGGCGAGTATTGATGAACTAAATGGCAAGTCGCAAACCAAACTCAATCAGTTGTTGTTTGATGAGTTTGGGCAGCTAAAGATTAAGTTTGAGCAGGCGCAAGCAACCGGAAAGCCGAAGAAGCGGCTATTGGAGATGAAGGACATCGATCGACTAGAGCCGTTTCACTGGGGCTACCATTTCGATCAAATCATCAACGATCGCGGCGGGTTTGATGCAATTATTGCGAATCCGCCTTGGGAAGTGTTTCAAACCGATGAAAAGGAATTTTTTCAACGCTACGACAAACTAATCAGAAAAAGAAAATTGATATACAAACCTGGGAAAAACAGCGAGATAAATTGCTAGAAGATCCAGAGATTCAAGCCGCATGGCTGGAGTATTGCAGTACATATTCGCATACCAGCGCATACTTTAAAAAGTCTGATCAATATAAAAATCAGCGTTCAGAAATGCATGGGAAAAGTGTTTCTCGTAAGATTAATCTTTATGCACTTTTCCTGGAAAATTGCTTTAACTTACTGAAATCACACGGCTACTGTGGAATAATTATTCCAACAGGTTTCTACTCGGATTTGGGAACTAAACAGCTAAGAGAAATGGTGTTCTCAGAGACGAGATTAGACACTTTGTTAGGACTATCAAATGAAAAGTTTATTTTTGAAGGTGTTCATCATAGCGTCAAGTTTTGCCTTCTGACGTTTGAGAAGAGCGGTTCGACAGATACGTTTGAAGCTTGTTTCCGTATTAACCCACGAGAAGCAATCCGTCCGCAGAAGTTAGGTGAGTTCTTGAGTGATCTCTCTAAGCGAGTTCACATCTCAGTGGATTTAATTTGGAAGTTGTCCCCTGACTCCATCTCAGTGATGGAGTTTAGAAACAGCATGGATGTTCAGATCGCCATGAAAATGACCAAACATCCGCCTCTTAGACAGAAATTTGACGACAGATGGAATCTTACGCTAAATCAAGAAATTAATATGACTAGTGATAGCCGTCTTTTCAAGCAGACCAGTATTAATAATTTACTGCGGCTTTACGAAGGTAAAATGATCCATCAGTTTACTCATCTAAATGCTGAACCTCGATACTGGTTGGATGAAGCGGAGGTAAGACAAGCACTACTTTGTAAAAATGAGGATAGCGGACAAACATTGCCGTATGAAGAATATAGAATTGCTCTAAGGGCAGTTGGTGAGAATACAAATTCAAGAAACTTTATCGCATCAGTCATTCCGAGAAAAGTTCTATGTGGTCATTCTCTTCTAGTATCTGGAGGATTTGACGAAGACCGTAGAGCATTACTTGTTATATGTGCATTTTTTAATAGCTTCGTGTTAGATAACGCAATTAAGGCAAGGATTGCACGCAATGTGAGTATGTTTCACATTTATCAGTTAACAGTGCCGAGGCTTCAAGTAGGCGATCGCTCTTCGCAGAAATCGTAGAACGTGCAGCCAAACTGATCTGCACCACGCCC
>JAAUTJ010000615.1 GCA_012031475.1 Leptolyngbyaceae cyanobacterium SM1_3_5
CATACAGCTTCATGTTGTCGATCGACTGGACGGCGAGCGATTGCGGCACGGAGGCGACCTGCGCCTGTCCCGCTTTCGCGGCAGCAAAGGCGGCATCTTCCTCGACCGTCAAAAACACGAGCCGCTGGATCTGCGGGGCTTCGCCGTAATAGTCGGGATTGACTTCCGCGATTAGCTGCTGGCCTTCGTCCCACTGCACCAATTTGTAGGGGCCAGAGCCGATCGGGTTGCGGCCATAGTCGGCGTTGTGCGCGTGTTTCGGCACAATTCCCAAGGTGGCGAGGCGGTTGATGAAGGTGCTTTGCGGTTCTTTGAGGCGCAGTTCGACGGTCGTGGGACTGGTAGCGATCGCCTCTTGCAGCACGGTTACGTCCGTCTTGCCGCCGCTTTCGCCCGCTTTGTTGAAGGTGTAGGCGACATCTTCCGCCGTCACGGGTCGGCCATCGCTGAATTTGGCATCGTCGCGAACCGTCACCGTCCAAACTTTGCCGTCGTCGCTGACGGTGTAATTCGTGGCGAGGTCGTTTTCAAATTCCAGGTTGGAATTGCGCCGGAGCAGCGTACTTTGAAACAGCGGCGAGCCGTAGCGACCCCAGCCCAACGTCGGGTCAAATCCATCGTCAAATTCAGAATTGCTCAGCGCCAAAACGATCTGTTCAGAAGAGCCGCTTTGCGAAGGGGAAGAAGCGCTATTTTGTTCGGTTGTGGCGGGCGTACAGGCAGAGAGTGCGAGTAAAATTCCAGCAATACAAGTGGCTTCAAAGCTCGATTTCATAGATACAGGTGATGTGCAACAGGATCGGTCAGATTGATCGCAGTAGAAGCGGATGATTGCTCATCAGAACCGAACATTACCACTTGAATTCAGGCGACTGCAATGCTGGGGGGAGGGATAGCTAAACCGTTAAAAAATAAGCTTATCAAATAACCAATATCCCTCATTTATCACTTTCGCTGGAGCAAGTTCTGAAACCTGCTCTGTCGCTCGATCGAGCCTGAATTGATGCAAATTGAGGCAGGACTTTAGGAATTGAGCCTCAACGCTAGGCGAAGCAAGCGCTTTCAGCTTTTACTAAAATTTCTCCTTTTCCAGAGTGATGAAACAGGGATAGACGAAATGCATTTATTCCAACAAAGCTTCAGGCAAACTTTAGTTTTCGCTCAGGACTGCCTCAGCTTTGCTTGAGATGCTTTGGAGGCATTGCTGCATACGTCAAATAACGGAGTACGATCGTGGCTAAAACTCAAATCACAATTTCAATTGAGAATTTGGCTCCTGTCAATGGAACCTCGCTCACGCCTTTTTGGTTTGGATTTCATGACGGTAATTTTGATACTTACGATCGCGGTCGTCCTGCTTCTCAAGGGGTAGAACGAATCGCAGAAGATGGCACCACTGAAGCGATTACTCAAGAATTCAACCAGGCAGGATTTGGCACGATTCAGGGTGTGGTTGCAGGTGCAAATGGCCCCATTGCGCCTCAAGAAACTGCGCGGTTTACCGTCGCGGTGGATGGCCGCAACAGCCAGAATGCTTATTTCAACTATGCGGCAATGTTGTTACCCAGCAACGACTTTTTTGTCGCAAATGGGAACGAACGGGCGCACCAAATTTTTGATCAGCAGGGAAACTTTCTCCAGACTGACTTCATTCTTTTGGGCAGCAATGTTCTGGATGCAGGGACAGAGGTGAACGACGAAATTCCCGCCAACACTGCCTTTTTTGGTCAGCAAACTCCTGACACTGGCGTGTCCGAAAAGGGCGTTGTGAGACAGGCAGGCGGCTTTATTCCAGGCGGGGCGATTCTTAGCGATCGCCGTTTTGCGAATGGCGACTTCACCGCTGACGGATACCAAGTTGTCCGCATTCGACTGTTTAACACCATCAGCGGCGATGAGGGCAATGATGATTTACTGGGAACCAGACAGGATGATCTAATCATCGGCAATGCCGGAGCCGATCGCCTGTTTGGTTTGCGGGGCAACGATGCGCTAGAAGGAGGGGAAGGTGATGATATTTTGCGCGGTGGAAGCGGGGATGACTTGTTGAACGGCGGCACTGGCTTCAATCGCTTAGCGGGCGGTGCGGGCAAGGATGTGTTTGCGATCGCGGCTGGCGAGGGGAGCAGCACAATTGTTGACTTTAATGCAGGCGATCGATTCCGCGTCACGGGTCTACAGTTTGCAGATTTGGCGATCGAGCAAAGTCGCGGCAGCACGGTGATCAGAGCGGGTGTGGATGAACTGGCCGTGTTGCGAAACACCGCTGCCAGCAGCATTACTGAGAGCCTGTTCGCTTAAGACACGCTCCAGAATTGGCTGATCAAAATGTGGAGCCAGGTTGGAGGATGATGTTGATCGATCGCTTGCAAGGCAGCATCCTCCTCCAAATCAATAGATCGCTTGCATGAATCGAATTATGCCCATTGAAATTGCCAAAATTGCGCCTCAAAGTCCCCCATTCATGGGGGGATTTAGGGGGCGTTTAGGATTCGTGCAAGCGGTCTAATCAGAGCATTTTCCGCCGATTGGAGAACACAAAACGGCCACATAAAATAGGCTAAGAAATCGCTATGGATTTCCCCGTAGCACGTAGCCCACGCTGCGAACTGTATGGATAAGTCGTTGGGGCTGATTGGCCTCCAGCTTAATGCGTAAGGCGCGAACATAGACCTCGATAATGTTGGACTCGCCCATAAAGTCATACCCCCAAATCTTTTCTAGAATTTGGTCGCGGGTCAGCACTTGACGAGAATGCCGCATCAGAAATTCCAGCAGGTCAAACTCTTTGGCAGTGAGTTGAATGAGTTGGCGATCGCGATAGACTTCGCGAGTAATGCATGATTAAATGTTAAGTCTTCAAACTCTAAAATATCGGGATTTTCTGGATTGGCGCGGCGCAAATGAGCTTTAACTCTGGCGAGCAGTTCTTCGATGCTAAAAGGCTTCGTGACATAATCATCGGCTCCGGCATTTAGCCCTGCCACGCGATCGGGAATTTCGTCTTTGGCCGTTAACAGAATGATCGGTGCTTTCATCCCGGTGGAGCGCAATCTCAGACAAACATCCAGACCAGAAATACCGGGCATCATCCAGTCTAAAATCAGCAGATCGGGCTGAGTTTCCCGCGCCAAAGTTAAACCATTCATTCCGTTCGTGGCGACGGTGACGCGATATCCTTCCAAACAGAGTTCGGCTTCAACAAACTCTGCCAGCTTCAGGTCATCTTCAACCAGGAGAATATGAGCAGTCATGCGGGCGGCTTCCAAAGAGGTAAAGTAATGGTGAACTGGCTGCCCTCTCCGGGTTTAGAGCGAAGGTGAATTCGGCCATTCATGCCTTCAATTAAACTTTTGGCGATCGCAATCCCAGTCCTGTTCCGTCTCCTCGATCGAGTCATTGACTCATCCAC
>JAAUTJ010000616.1 GCA_012031475.1 Leptolyngbyaceae cyanobacterium SM1_3_5
CGCAAACACCCGGCAACCGCCCCACCCCACAAGGCGCAATTCTGCGTGAGCAAGGCGTATTGGGCGCAAATTTCGCGGGGTGCTAGAGCAAGACGGTAGCCTCTACGACGAATACCAGTTCCAAGGCCGACAGGGACAGCGCGTCACAATCTCAATGGAAAGCAGCGAGTTTGATACCTATCTGCTGCTGGTTGACCCAGCCGGGCAGCTTGTCGATCAAAACGACGATGGATCGGAAAGTTCAACCAACTCGCAGCTTGTCGTAACGCTGCCCAGCAATGGCCTCTACACGGTGATTGCCAACGCTTACGACAGCAGCGGGCGAGGTCGCTACACGATTACGGTGCGCTAAGATTCGATCGAATTTAGTCAGGGGCGTTGTTGCGATCACGCCCCTTTTTGCAGCGTAGACTAGCGCAAGCCCAACCAGGAAAAGAAGCTTTGGTGGGTCAACAGTTCAATTCCGATCAAAGCGACAAAGCCAATCATGGCAAAGCGTCCGTTAATCGTTTCGGCGTAAAGCGTCCAGCCGAATGCGGGTTCGGGCTGAATGACTTCTGGCGGTGCGATCGCCCCGGTTTCGACAGTTGCATCGGCAGGAGAAGGCGTTGGAGTCATTGGTGTTGAATGGTTAAGGGTGTTGAAGGATTAGGGGTGTTGAATCGTTAAGAAGGATGCTGTTCTAAATTTTGCACAGATTCGATTAGCGATCGCACCTCAGCCGCACCTTCAGACGGCTCAAAGCGAAAGGGAAACTTGCCGCGCACTAACATCCGCCAGCCCAACGGTCCCAAGCTCGTCAAGCCGCGCAGATCGCGGAACGAGTTGCCGACGACTTTGAGGCCAAATTGCCGCTCATCAATCCAGCCGCCAGACTTGACCAGATCGATCAGCACTTTGCGGTGACGAACCGATCGATTCGTCTGAGCGGTTTGGCGATCGAGAATTTCCTGCTTAATTTTGCCGATTTGATCCATTGGTGCAACGTCCATCGGGCAAACGGTGTTGCAGTAGTAGCAGCGCGTACAGCCCCACACGCCTGCCGTTCCCTCACCGTACTTCTCTAGCCGCGTTTCCGTCTGGTCGTCGCGAGAATCGGCCACCTCCGGTAGCTTTGGCGAGGGCGTGGGGACCAACAAACGAATCGTCAACCGTCCGGGCGTTGCACTCGGAGTAGCAGGCACCGCAGAGGATGCAGTTGCCCGTTTGATTGAGGCGATCGCGCTCTGCGGGCGTTTGCAGAAACTCGCGCTCAGGAATTTGGCGAGACTGGGTGCTGACGTAAGGATCAACCGCCTTGAGATTGCTCCAGAAGCTCTGCATATTCACGACCAAATCTTTGATCACGGGCATATTGCCCATTGGGGCGATCGCGATCGTGGGAACTTCCGCAGCGGACTGATGCCTATCCTGAGCAATTTGTTGGAGTCTGGCGACTTCGCTGCCGATATTTTCTTTGCAGGCTAAAGCCGATCGCCCATTCACCCGAATGGCGCAGCTTCCGCAAATCGTGTTGCGGCAGTTTTTGCGGAAGGCGAGTGTCCCGTCTTGCTCCCACTTAATGCGATTGAGGCAGTCTAAAATCGTGTTTCCCGGCTCAACATCAAGGCTGTAGGACTGCACATGCGGCGCTTGATCCACTGTTTGGCGAACAACTTGGAACGTAACTTGCATAAATCGGCGGTTGGCAAAAGGATGAGATCAAAGCCGCGATCGAAATCAACGGTGTTCTCTATCTTCTAGTTTAGAGGGCGGCTGCAAACTACTTCAGGAAACGCAAAGTTGCGATCGAACTCGTCACCGTTTGCCTTGCTGTAATCCACCTTAAAGCAGCGGTTTATCGATCTTTTCCTTGATTTCCGAGCGATCGCGCGGCGCTACTGCAACAAACTCATCTGTCAAAAACCTTGATTTCTAGCGTTTTTGATTAATAGACACGCCCTGAAAATCGGTAGTCACTTTTCAAGGCATTTCTACAATTGACTGTGCAAAACTCGCTGAAATAGCGGCAGTTCAGCTATTTTTCTAGCGTGATCCCGGTTTGGGTAAGCGGAGCGATCGCCGTCAACCCCAATTTTCGTCCGCTACGTTTTTTCTAAAGAATTCTCCACAATAACCGTTGACGGCTTGGCTCGATGCGCCTGTATAATTTTTGAACATCAAATATTTTTGAAGTTGCGATCGATTTGAAAAATTTCCTGTTTCATGTTCAAGCTTTAGAGATATATTTTATAGAGTGATAAACAAGGCCAAAATTGCATATTCAGTCCGCAGCCTTTGCCGACTTTCGCAATTTCGATCGCCTTGCTAGCAAATCGCCCGAATTGGACGATCGCTTGTCTCAATTCATCTTTATGTCGAACATCAAAAGGACACCTTGGAAGCAATGACTGAAACTGCCACCGCTCCACTGACGGGAAAAGCGCTTTGCAGAAAGTAAAAGAGCTTTCTAGTTTGCCCAGGCGCGAGAAAGCCAAGCGCTGCGGGTATTACACGACCGGAAAGAACAATCAGGTGCGTGTCAATTTGGCCGAATTTTTTGAAGCCTTGCTCTCGGCCAAGGGCACACCGATCAGCGCAGAAGGGCCAAAAGATGGCCGGGGTCGCGAACCAACCTACCGCGTCAGCGTACACAAGAACGGTCAGATTGTGATTGGAGCCACCTACACCGAAAAGATGGGCTTGAAGCCCGGTGACGAGTTTGAAATTAAGCTGGGCTACAAGCACATTCATCTGATTCAACTCGACAGCGATCGCAACGGTTCTGCCCCCGCAATCGATGAAGACGAAGAATAAGCCGCAGCAGGCAATCGGCGATTTCACGGGTCACATCCAGCGATGGCTGGCCTGCTGCAATTGGGCGGCGATCGATTGTTCAGCGAATCTGTTCGGCTGCAATCGATCGCTTCAATGTTTTGCTTGAATCCCGCTTGAGTCTGCTGATTTTGCTGATAGTCAGGCGATCGATGTCGCGATTGCAAGTTAGACAACAAACAGTTCAGTACTCAAGCTTTGGTTGCCGCTAGTGCTTTGGCTTTTGCTGCATGAAACCCGGCCAGTCGTCGAAAAGCTCCATCGTTAAAATTCGCCGGATTCTGTTTTCATGCAGTCCGCCCTCATGCAGTCCGTAATTTCGATCGTCCGCTTCTTTGCGATTTGGATTGGCCTGTGGTTGCCGATCGCCATTCCGATTGCCCTGAAGCTGAAGTGGCGTCCACCCCAACCGCTCACCCTGGCTCAAAAGCTGCCGCTGCTCGCCTCGCTATACGCGATCGCGCCGATTGTGCTGTGGGGCTTTGCAGGCTGGAGCAATCCGCCGTTTGCCGTCTATGGTCTGCCCTGGCTCGGTTCCGTTTTGGCTGCGCGTGGGCGTGGGACTTGTTGCAGGCGTTGGGTCGGATTTTTGCT
>JAAUTJ010000031.1 GCA_012031475.1 Leptolyngbyaceae cyanobacterium SM1_3_5
GCTTGCGGAACGGTATCGCCCTATTCGATTCGCAAGTAGCGCGTTAGGACGCTAATCGCATCACCCGGAGCAGGCGTAATCAGCAGCGGTTCCCCGATCGGCAAAGGCGGTGCCCAGTCGTGTGCGTCGGCGTAGCCCAAACGTTTCAGGCGATAGATCGTGTGATCGATCGCGATTGGCTGACCGATCAGGACATGCTTGATCCCGTAGCGCGAATCGGCGGGGTGACGAAAAGCGGAGGGAATTTGCAGCAGCGGCGAGTGGTCGCGCCCATTCGGTCGTGAGAAAAAATCGTAGTTCATGGGGTCTTCCTTCTGGAAAGCGAGTCGGAAAACCCAAAAACTCAGCCGACCCCAAAAGTCAAGACAAGACAATCAGGGCGGCTGGGAGAGTAAAATCTCCGTAGCCCGCTCGGACTGGGATCATCAGTTTGACGGGTTAGCGATCCGTTGTTGGGTGGAATCAACTTCGGGTCGCGTCGGCTCAGCTTTTGGGCACAACGCTGAGAGCAGCGTTAAGGCAACAGAGTAGCGTAGTGATTTTTCGCTGTCAAGCAAACTTTTTACGGCCACATCAAGATCGATCGCCAAACTGCTTGTCTTGTCTGAGTTTTGCGCGATCGAGTCCAGGTGATGAAGCTTCGATCGCGTCCAAAAAGCTGTAGTAAAAGCTACGGATTCATCTCAGGCAATGCTGCCGCGCTTGCGGGCTTCCTTGTAGGACGTGCCGATATTGGTCAGGCCAGCGCGGATCATTTGCTGCTCTAGCAGGGCAAAAAAGCGGGCGCGATCGCCGCCTCGGACAACTGCCTGATTGTGCGCTTCCGCCAGCGCGACCGGATAGCCGTAGCCCTTTTGAACTTGGGCGATCGTCAAGGTCAAAGCCGTATCGAGCAGTTGGCGATCGGCAAACACCCAGGCGGGCACTTCGACGCGAGCGACCTCTGATCCGACATGGACATAGCAAAAATAGATCTGCTGCTCGCCGTAAAACTCCAGAATCTTCGCGGAACTGCGCCAAAACGGACTGCGCTGTCCCGGTTGCAGCAGCAGCGACCATAAGGCCGTATCCCGCAAAGGCGCAAACACCTGACAGGGCGCGGTTTCCGTTTGTCCCGGACAGTGCGACTGGCAGTCGGGCGTCGTGTGCGGACAGGTGTGCAACCTCAGAAAATTCAACGCCTCGCCACTCCGGGCAGCACTGAGATAGCCCACGAGAGGAATTTTTGCCTCGCGCAACTGCTGCCACGCATCCAAAATCGGCGGCAAAATTGCCTCTCGCGCTTCAGCCGGAAGCGGTTCAAGGAACCAGTGGATTAAGGAGCCATCGACCATTGCGAGGGTGGGGTGTCGGGTGTCGGGTATCGGGTGTCGTCCAGAAGAGGATGGCGTTCCCAGCGTGGCGAGTTGTTCTGCTCGATCGCGCCCCGCAACTGGAACGGATTCCCCAGCACCCGACATCGCTAACACAAGCGTTGCTCGACACCCGACACCCAATTCTGCTAGGGCGATCGCTTCGGAAACCGTGCGCCGATAGCCCATCCACTCCTCGGTGCGAATGCCCCACTGTCGCGAAGCGTAGAGGTCTTCGGGGCGGTAGAACACTTCGGGGAGACTGTCGAGTAAGGGATGGCGGCTTTGACCGTAGTGCAGCACAATTCGTCCGACGTTGATCAAATAGCAGTAGGCGATCTCGTGGTGGCTGGGGGCAATTTGCGAGCCGTCGGTGGCGAGAACGGTGTGAATCGGGGGTGCAGCGGCGATCGCCTGCCGCGTATCGAGCGGTTCCACAGGTTCGGCGGCGGCAAACCCCAAGCGATCGCGCCACATCTGCTGCTGGGTAACAAGTTCGGCTTGATGCGATCGTGCCTGTGCCAGCAGCTTTTCGGCCAAAGTGAGCCGCTGGCGAGTCGCTTCGGCTTCGTCACTGAGGTGCTGGCTAATGCCCTGCATTTGTCGCGCTAGCTTGACGAGATCGAGCATTTGCGAAAAATCGAATCCTGCTTGTTCAAATTTTACTGTGCGATCGCCCGAAAAATACATTTGTTCCAGTTTGATCGGTTGCTCTCGTTCCTGAGAGCCTTTAAGCTAAGGTTGCCATGCGCGATCGAGTAGAACTGGCAGACGATTTTTGACTGTGACTCGCGTTCATTCTTCAACAATATTGATTAGCTGTGCCGCGCTGATGGCTCAGCCCACAGGCATTAGCACTTATTTGTCGGGCGTTTTGCCGCACCTGAATTCGCTTTCGCCCGTCCTGCTCAGTTGGCAGGAACATTCGGGGTTTCAAGTTGAACCTGTGCCGAACAATCTAAACGCACAGTATGGCTTTCAAGGACATTTGCGCCGCCTGATGTGGACACAGTTTCAGCTTCCCAGTTTGTATCGGCAGCTTAATTCAAACTTGCTGTTTTCTCCAATTCCAGAAGCGCCCGTTTACGCCAACTGCCGATCGATCGTGATGGTGCATGATCTGATTCCGCTGCGCTTTGGTCGAGCCAAATCACCGCTAACGGCTTATTTTCGCTATGGCGTTCCGCAAGTGTTGAAACAAGCCGAACATATCATCTGCAATTCAACTGCAACTGCTCAAGATATCGAACAGTTTTTTCGGATTTCTGCCAATAAAATTACGCCGATTCCGCTGGCTTATGATCGCGCTCGCTTTTTCGATCGCAACTTGCCAACTGCCAACTATTTTCTCTACGTTGGACGACCAGATCCCTACAAGAATTTGCAGCGGTTAATCGCCGCCTTTGCTGCTGTTTCTGAGCAAGCAGAACTGTGGATTGCAGGTGCGATCGATCCGCGCTACACGCCGACTTTGCAGGCGCAGGCCGAACAGCTTCAAATTGCCGATCGCGTCAAGTTTCTCAGCTATGTAACGGCGGAGCAGCTACCGATTTTGATTGGGCAGCGATCGCACTGGTTTTTCCGAGTTTGTGGGAAGGATTTGGTTTGCCGATTCTGGAGGCGATGGCCTGTGGAACTCCGGTGATTACTTCAAATCTTTCTTCGCTGCCGGAAGTAGCAGGCGATGCCGCCATTTTGATCGATCCGTATCAAGTGGAAGAGATTGCGGATGCACTACAAATGATGCTGAAGGCTGAGGTTCGATCGAAGTTTAGGGCGGCAGGTTTGGCGCGATCGAGTCTGTTCTGCTGGGAAAAAACAGGTCGTGAAACTACAGCAATTCTAAAGAAGCTTAGTTAGAACATTGCGATGGAGTAGATAAAAAAGCTTGTCAAGCAGTGGGGAAGCACTCAAATTTTGCAGCCTATTATTCATTCCCTGGGTTCTGGCAGTCGATCCATCAGTCGTCGTTCCATAGAGCTAGGAATCAATTTGTAGTCAAATCCGTTGCAGGTTTTGCTCTCGTATTTAGGAAAGATTTTTCTACCAAATGATGTGTCTCCCATTATGGCGATTAAGTATGGCTTTGGTGGCTTAAGGGTGTACCACGCACCATTGTTGGATGTGGGGTAAGGAGTGCCATCATCAGCAATTTGACGTGGAACAATCTTTCCTTCTGAGAAAACATATGCTGCTTTGGAATTCCAGTATTCTGAGTACAGTACTCCCACCCCATCGTTTTTTAGACATTGATATAGCTCGTACTGCCGGGAGCTTTGGTAGAAGTTGCAAATATAGGGAAAACTTAGGAGAGCAATAGCAAGTGAAACACTAAAAAATACCTTGTTTAGCTCCTGAACAAAGGCTTTTCCAAAATAACTTTCAGAAAGTTTAACGACGTTAATAGTTAGCCAAACAAACACAATTACAGGATTATAGAGTAGCGGCAGAAAATATCTAAAACTTGCCTCATTATAAAACAAACCATAAAGATTTATTAAGAAGAAAGTCGTAGCTAAGGAGTAAAAATTCCAAAGCCAAAAAGCTCTGTGGCTAGAATGAAGGAATTCTCTGTCCGCTTTTAAAACTGAGGAGCTTGAAGACATCAAAAACCCTGAGGTGGACATGATTAACCATATGCTAATAAAAATTAGTATTCCAGTGTGCTGAATCAATGTATCAGCAAATCTCTCAAGAGACAACAATATAGTTTCAAGCTCTATTTTTCTACTGCTTGGATTCGTCACCTTATGCACTACATATCCGGAAATTCCGCTTCCGAGAATTAGAAAGGTAAGCCGAATAAAAAACTTTGTAGAAACATCATTTATTCTTCGCTGATGCCACAAAGTGAGAGAAATAGGAATAACAAACCAGATTACAAAAAAATAATCTGAGGCGCAAAGAAGAAACGTAAGCAAACCGAGAAGTACCTTCTGGAGTTTAAGATGTTCAGATGGACGAAGCTCGCTATTAATGATAACTGTCAAGGAAAACAGACACCCTACATAAGAGCCTGTGTGAATCCAAGGCAACAAAAAATATACAGGTCTCAAGCTGGGAAGCAAATAGTTAGGATAAACCGTCGCAAATATTATGCCTATGAAAGCTAGTAGTGAACGTGAAGCCTTTGGATCAAAGCTGAAAATTTTTGAAGAAACTATATAGATAGACAGCATGAAAATAAACGAGCTAAATATCATATAGAACGTTTGAATATAGATTGGAGGGAGCGATCGAAATGGCAGGTTCATCAACCAGTAAAAAGCTAATTCAGGGAAAAAGTAGTTATTGGGAGACCAATGCCAGGTTGATAAGGTGACTCCATTGCGATAGTCAACAATAAAGCTGGCCGGATGCAGCATATCTTGGTTGAAAATCTGGTGTGCGTTTTTATTAAGAAGAAAGGTTATTGCAAGAAACGCTGAGGTGAGGGCAACACAGTAATAGTTAATTGCAAAAACTCTTTTAAGCTTGGTTTTCATGGATGAGTGCTCAACTGAATCTCGCAAGGCGTAACCTTTTATTAAGCTTTAGGTATAGTGGTTTTTCAGAGATGAATTTTACCTCTTTAAGATCATTCAAGTTTTTAATTTAGCAATCTCTCGATCGCACTTTACCGTTTCCAAATCACTAGCAAAACGCCGCAGACGATGCAGGCTAATCCGACTAAGCGGCTAAGCGGAATCGGTTCACGGAAAACCACAAAGCCAATTAGAACCGCGAACACATAAATCAGGGAAACGGCAGGAGCCGCCACGCTGAGATTGACGCGAGTGAGCAGCAAAATGTAAGTAATCGCGCCCAGTCCATAGCAGGCCAATCCTGCCACCAGTTCCGGCGTTGTCGCAATGTTCAGGATGTGGCTAATCCAATTGCTTTCACTAACCTGACCGAGCTTGAGCGCTCCGGCCTTGAGAAAAAACTGACCGCCCACGCTGGCAAACACCGAAGCCAGCAGCAGCAAAAATTCTTGCCAGACCACAACCTACTCCTCAACTCAGTTTCCTAGTTTACAGCCACATCGCCCTGCTCCGAGGTTAAAATCAATGCGGTCTTCATTCGCATCAGGCAAACCGGGATGGCAAAGCAGGTTCGATCGCCATACACTTCCGCACAAATGGCCGTTTGGCTGCGAGGCTTGCTGACGATCGCCTTGGCCGACGGACAGCTTGACGAAACCGAACAGTGTTTAATTGAAACGCTGATGGACGAACACGACCTGCACGGCGAATTGATTTCTGCCGCCGATCTTGCTGCGGGTTTGGGCGACGACCCGATCGCGGGCGAAAACTTTTTGCGGACAGCGGTGATGGTGGCGATCGCAGACGGGGCTTACTCGCGCCCGGAAGCCCTCAAAATTCACGAATTCAGCCAAGCGCTCGGCCTGATGCCCGCTCTGCTTGATGCGCTCAACGCCGCGATCGAACCTGCCGCCGACATCATTATCGAAACCGAACAGTCCGCGATCGAAGCCGATTCCGCAGAACTGCATCCTTCGCTGCTGCACCCGCTGCAAAACTGGCTCGATCAGGTAGATGTGCAGGATGCGCGGCTGGCGCATTTTTTGTGTCGGCTGATTCCCGCTCAGTGTCCGTTTGAGCGCGATGTGAATTTGTTTGGCCGCAAGATCGCGCATATTCCCGCTCTGTGCAAGCTCAATCCCGTCTATGAACAGCTTGTCGGCTTGCGATTCCGGGCACTGTCCTATCTGGCGGACGAATGCCAGGAAGACGTGACGCGCTACTGCTAGGAGCGAACGGCTGCTAGGAGCGAATCGCACTTGCGTCGATCGCCAGCGGTAGCGATCGCTGCATCTGATCCAGAACGTTGACTTTCCGCAGATTCAATCGTCCCAAGCAGGCGATCGAGCCTTCGGGATCAAGCGGATATTCTTCGGCCAAAAACACAAAGCTGTCGGCAAGGTGCAACAAATCTCTGGTCGTGTGCAGCAGTGTGTGCAACTGCTGGCGCAACTGCGGCGGCAGTTCCCGGATCAAGTGGCGCTGAATTTGGCGATGCAGTTTGGCAAGACGGCGACGAGAATCAAGAATCTGCGTCACCTGGCGATCGATCTGCGGCGCACTCGCAGGCAGCTTCAGCCCCAGTTCGACGCAAGCGGCTCGAAACTCCGTCAAAAGCGGCTGCAAACTCGTCTGCATATTGCGCCTCAACATTACAGATCACTCCTCGACGGCAAAGCTAGCGTATCCGTTATTTTACTGGGATGCTGCTGAATGCAACAGCGGCGATCGCCCCCCTTTCCGTAGAGACGCGAGATCTCGCGTCTCTACCGCCGCCGACACCCGACACCCGACTCGACACCTCTTCCACATGCCAGCTTCGTTCCGCCGCATCATTACGGGAGGCGTGTTCTTCACGATCACGCTGGTCGTTGCCGTCACGGGCTACATCGTTTCGGGCTGGACGCCGATCGAATCGATCTACATGGTGGTGATCACAATTTTTGGCGTGGGCTTTGGCGAGGTGCGCCCCATTCAAACGACGACGCTGCGGATTTTCACGATTTTGGTGATCGTCTGCGGCTATGCTTCGGTGGCCTATACGATCGGGGGATTTGTGCAACTGATGACGGAAGGGGAACTGAATCAAGCGATTAAATACCGACGCAAAATTATGGAGATCGATCGACTGCACGACCACGTAATCATCTGCGGGTTTGGCCGTTTGGGGCAGGTGATGGCGCGAAAATTAAAGGAATCTCGCGAGGCCGCTGTGATCATCGATAGCTGCACCGATCGCATCGCGCTGGCGGAAGAAATGGGCTATCTGGCTTTGGTGGGCAATGCCACTGATGAAACGATTTTGGAGGCGGCGGGGATCGATCGCGCTCGCTTTCTGGCGACGGTTTTGCCGGATGATGCCGCCAATGTGTTCATCACGCTGACGGCTCGCGGCCTGAATACCGATTTGATTATTCTTGCCAGAGGCGAACTGCCTCGACGGAAAATAAGCTGCGGCAGGCCGGAGCCGATCATGTCGTGCTGCCTGCAACGATCGGCGGGTTGCGGATGGCGCACATGGTGACGCATCCTGCCGCGCTGGATTTTCTTGACCAAAACGACGGCGGCAGCACGATCAACGAACTGCTGGAGCCGTATGACATTCAAATTGAGGAGTTGGCGATCGTGCCGGATTCGCCGCTGATTGGCCGGACGATCGGAGATATCGAAGTGCGCGGCAAAGGTGGCTTTATCGTCATGGCGCTCCGGCGCGAAGACGGCTCGACGTTCAAGCATCCTGACCACAGTATGTTGGTGATGACGGGCGACACGCTGATCGTGCTGGGACACCAAGGCGACATTCCCAAATTCGCGCAGCACTACACGCTCAAGCGCCAAGACCGCACCTATCGCGGCACAACCTATCGCACTTGACGCAAGGCCGTGACCGCCTGAATCACCTGGCGATATTCGGCAGCGCGACCCGCCTGCAAATACAGTTCTGCCGCCAAATTGAAATCGGCGATCGCCCCGGCTTGATTGCCTTGCTCAGCCCGCAGCCGACCGCGACTGAAATAGGCATCGGCATTTTCGGGATCGATCGCGATCGCCCGCTCAAAATCCGCTAGCGCACTGGACGGATCGCCCTGCGCCAAGGCGAGATTAGCGCGTCCGGTCAGGGCATCGGCACTGTTGGAATTGAAAGAAATCGCCTGCGTGAAATCTTGGGTGGCGGCGATCGCGTCTCCCTGTGCGGCCAGCAGGTTCGCCCGCGCAATCAAGGCGTCGGCAGCATTCGGCTCTAGGGCAATCGCTTCGGAATAATCCGCGATCGCGCTTCTGTATCCCCGATCGCCTGCCGCAGTTGCGCTCGCCGCACGTAAGCTTCGGGGTTCGGTTGCAGCGCGATCGCCTGCGAAAAATCCGCGATCGCTCCGTTCACGTTGCCCAAACTGGCCTGTACTGCCGCCCGTCCGAGCAACGCTTTGGCGCTGTTGGCGTCGAGTTCAATGGCGCGATCGAAATCTCGCTGTGCCTGCTGGAGATTTCCCGCTGTTGCCAGCAGATAGCCGCGATTGTAGAAAGCATCGGAGTTTTCCGCATCGATTTCGATCGCCCGATCGAAGTTTTGCCGCGCCAGGTCGCGATCGCCCTGTCGATACAGAGCGGCTCCTCGTCCCACGTAGGCGGCGGCTAGTCGGGGATTCAGGTCAATGGCGCGATCGAAATCGACAAAGGCAGCATCGAAATTTTCCTGTGCGGCGTACATTGCGCCGCGATGCAAATAGGCTTCGGCGTAGTCGGGCTGAACGGCGATCGATCGCTCAAAATCCGCCATTGCGCCCGCCGCATCACCCGCTGACTGCCGCAAAATGCCGCGAAAGACCAAGGCGGGAGCCATCGTTTCATCCAGCGCGGTCGCCTGCTCAAAATCTGCCGCCGCCGCGCCAAAATTGCGCTGGTCGTAGTACACCAAGCCGCGATGAAAGTAGGCCAGCGCGTTGTTGCGATCGAGGGCGATCGCCTGATTGAAATCTTCGAGTGCTGCCGCTGTTGCGGTCGGATCGGCCAGTGTCCGCGCAAAGCCGCGATACACATAGGCGGGCGCAAGCTGGGATCGGCGGTGATGGCGCGATCGAATGCGGCGATCGCGTCGGCATAGTCGCCATCTTCAAGGTCTTCGACGCCGCGTGAAATCCGGCAGGCGGCTGTGCGGACGACTGTGCGAACGACTGTGCGGACGACTGTGCGATCGCGGGGACGGCAACGCTCGAAACCAAAACTGCGCTCAAGATCGTGACAACCCAATTCATCGGGGAGGCTCCCTGTGTGTGACTTGGGGTTTAAACTACCCGAATTTGCGGCGATCGCGGTCATATTCCGCGCAAATCGATCAGGCGCAGCGCTGCCAAGCTTGCTGCTGGAGGCGATGCATATGATCGAACAGTTGCCAGCAGTATTGCTCTGGCAGGCCGCAAGTCACCGCGCCGCGCAGGACAACGTTAAAGTACCAGTCGTTGGGCGCGTGTTCTTCGGGAAGTTTTTCCGTCACGGTGTAGGTACGGACGTTGCGGTAGGTGCGTTCACCCGTTGTCACTTCGATCGCTTCGTGGTGATAGCCCAATTCGCGCAGGTCGAGCGCGTCACTGAAGCGGCAGGGAAGCTGATACAAAACGCCTTCGACGGTGGAACCAGAATCCTTGACGATATCCAAAACGCCGCTGTCACGAAAGCGCGATCGACTAAAAAAACCTAAGCGGTAGCCTTGCAATTGCGCCGCGCCGATCACGTAGTGGTGCATGTCTGCGCCGAGCGATCGCTTCAGGTCTACGGGGCACATGCAAGAGCCGTAAGCGAAATAGTAGAACGTTGGTTCAGCGATCGATCGGGCTTCGGCAGGAGACAAACGCAGGTTCGACAAGGCTCCCATGATGTTTGACGGATAAAACGATTTCTCAGCATCATAGCAGATACCGGGAAGCAATGTCACTAATTCCGACGTAGAAACCGTAGATTAGCGATTCGGGCGGCGTCGCTGGAGAAATTCGGGAATATCAAGTCCCGGTTTAGCAGCAGGCTGATCTCTGCGCGGATCGGCAGTGGGAATCGATCGGGTTGGCGGCTGAGGAGTGCGCGGAATCGGAGTCACTTTTGCGGCGGGCTGCGCGGACGCTTCGAGGTTAAATCCGGTTGCAATCACCGTAATGCGAACTTCTCCCTGGAGGCGATCGTCAATCACCGCGCCAAAGATGATGTTGGCGTTCGGGTCAACGGCTTCGTAGATGATCTCGGCAGCCGAGTTGACTTCGTGCAGGGTGAGGTCGCTGCCCCCCGTAATGTTGAAGACAACGCCGCGAGCGCCATCGATCGAGCTTTCCAGCAGGGGAGACGAGATCGCGGTCATTGCTGCTTCTCTGGCTCTGGACTTGCCCGACCCGACGCCAATGCCCATCAGCGCTGATCCGGCATCGGCCATGACTGCCCGCACGTCGGCAAAGTCCACGTTCACCAGTCCGGGAATCGTGATGATGTCCGAAATGCCCTGGACGCCCTGCCGCAGGATGTCGTCCGCGACGCGAAACGCTTCTTGCACCGGGGTTTGTTCTGAAATCACCGACAGCAATTTGTCATTCGGAATGATGATCAGCGTATCGACGCTGCCTTGCAGGGCGGCAATGCCTTCATCCGCCTGGTTGGTGCGTCTGCGGCCTTCAAACGTAAACGGGCGAGTGACGACGCCAACCGTCAACGCGCCGACTTCTTTGGCGACTTCGGCCACGATCGGAGCCGCGCCCGTACCTGTGCCGCCGCCCATGCCCGCCGTGATGAACACCAAATCGGCATCTTCAAGGGCAGCCGAAATTTCGTCGCGTGATTCTTCAGCGGCTTTTTGGCCGATCGCTGGGTTGCCGCCCGCGCCCAAACCTCTGGTCAGCTTTTGGCCGACTTGCAGGCGATTGTAGGCTTCGGCATTCGTCAGCGCTTGCGCGTCGGTGTTGATCGACCAAAATTCGATCCCCGACACTTCGCTGGCGATCATGCGATTGACCGCGTTGCAGCCACCCCCCCCGACCCCAATCACCTTGATTTGGCAACACTGCTCGGCACGACTTCCACACTCCTAGATTCTTCTGCCGCGCTTTTGGCGTCGCGGACTTGTCCCAAGTGTATGCCAGAGTTTGTAAAAGGATTGGAAGCATTCATTGATGATAAAAAAGTCGGTTGTTCTTCTGAGGGAGCCTGCATCGGTCATAACCTGGCGATTTCAATGGACTGCGATTTCAATGGACTTGCAGCCAGAAACCACTGAGACTAACGACTTGACCCGCTCCCGGATCGCACGGATTCACGATCGAGACAATGGCTAGAGAAATCAATCATAGCACCGAGTCATTTGTGGATTCTGACGGGCGATCGACCCCTTGTCAACCTTAATTTTCCTTTCCTTACACGGTGATTGGACACTCAAGGCGTTGATTCGGCTGCGGGTGGCGGAGTGCGGCTGTCCTGCACAAGTTGCACTAGAGGCGAATCTGGGCTGCGTAAGTCGATGTAGGCAATTTCAGTGGGATTGACGTTGCTGCCAATTTGCCGCATTCGATCGAGCGATCGAAGCTGTTGATTTAAGCGTGGACTCAAAGCGCCCAAATGAACAATTCCCAACTCGGTTTTTAAGATTAAATTCGTCGGTTCACGCCAATCGATTTCCGAAATTTTAACAGGACTGGTACTGATCAACGGATGGAGCGTCGTCCACTGGCTGCGATATTGATCGCGCATCCCTAACACCTTCAACGATGGCAGTGCGATCGACTGGTGGAGCCGCTGAAAACTCTGCAACGGAATCGCGTGGCCTTGTGCATCCAGCAAGCTTATCGTGTTGTCAGCGGAAACGGCGATCGCGACCGGAGTGCGCTCTTGAATTTGCACCTTCAGCCGGGGCGGAAACAACTGCCGCGACACGGTGGCCTGCGCGATTGGGGCTTGCTGCTTCAGCCTTTGGGCGATCGCTTCCGGCTGAATTTGCCAAAGCGACTGCGGATAGGCGATCGGCAGCAGCTTTTGCACAGTGGCCGTAGACAACAATCGATTGCCCTGCACTTCGACCTGCTGCGGCTGACGCACCACCCAAGCAGGCAGCGACATCACCCAAACT
The DNA here is from genome assembly GCA_012031475.1 of Leptolyngbyaceae cyanobacterium SM1_3_5. Classification (GTDB taxonomy): domain Bacteria; phylum Cyanobacteriota; class Cyanobacteriia; order Elainellales; family Elainellaceae; genus JAAUTJ01. The sequence continues at coordinate 11,973 of JAAUTJ010000031.1, forward strand.
GAACCGCCAGCAATTCCCAACACAAACAGCAAGCGCCAACTCGCCTGCATAATCCGAACTTTACGCTGGCGGCGCAGTTGTCGCCGTCGTTCAGTCAGTTCAGCGCGAGACACATCCGCAAAAGGCATCGATCGATCACATGGTTTCGTTGGGTTTAGATTGTAACCGAGGAAGCTGCGATCGCAGCACTTTTCCCCATTCCTGCGCCAAACCCAACTCCGTAAACGGCACCTGAATCACTTGATCCCCGTTGGCAAACTCAAACGCCAAAGCCGCCCGTCGAGCGCTCGGCAGCGTTTCCGCAGCTAGGTCAACCGATCGATCGTCCGCCAGCAGTTCGATCGATTTCACCTGCCCCAGCGAAAAACTTTGTAGCTCAATCATCCCTTGGCGGGTCGGCTTGCCCCAAGTCAGTTGCTCCCCACGCTGTCCCAAAACCGCCAGAATATCGTACTTGGCGCGATCGAACTGTGCCGCCCAACCGCGATATGCCTCCACTTTTTGATACTCATTCCACCCCGCCCAAGCCAGCCAAAAAAACAGCGCCAGCAGCGGTAGCCAGATTAAACCTCTTGTCATGCGATTGAGTTTGGAGCGTCAGATTTAACGGTAGCAGGTGGAGGGGTTCGGGGTTCGGGCTAGGGGCATCTCTGTTGAGATGACCACTTGTGCTTGCCAACGCCTCACGCTATTAAACGCAAAATCGGCATTTCAGACTTCGGCAAAATTATTCTTTTTCAATAAAAATTAAACGATCGCCCCTGCTGAATGACTGCCTTAAAATTGGAATCGGTGAAATCCTTGTGAATCAAGCATAGTACAAAAGCTCACCTTAACAGGGGTGTCCCTAGCCCCTAACCCCTCCTTCCGTCCTTCACAAATCGCAGCGATAGAATAGTCGCATAACGCGGAACCTCCGCATCGCGCCATTTGCGCCACATTCTCGATCGCTGTCACTGGGAGAAGAAATCATGGTACAGGAACTCACCCCGCCCACCACAACAAGTATCCGTCCCGAACTCGAAGCCTTCTGGATGCCGTTTACGGCCAATCGGCAATTCAAGGCCAAACCGCGCATGATGGTCGCGGCCAAAGACATGTACTACACGACCGAGGACGATCGCCAAGTCCTCGACGGCACAGCCGGACTGTGGTGCGTCAATGCCGGACATTCGCGGACGCGCATCGTTGAAGCCGTGCAAAAGCAAGTGGCGACGCTGGATTTTTCCCCGACCTTTCAGATGGGACATCCCGGCCCGTTTCAGGTGGCCGATCGCCTCGCCAAAATGCTTCCGGGCGACCTGAATCATATTTTCTTCACCAATTCCGGCTCGGAAGCGGTCGATTCGGCCTTGAAGATTGCGATCGCCTACCACCGCGCCAAAGGAGACGGAACCCGACAGCGGTTGATTGGACGCGAACGCGGCTATCACGGCGTCGGCTTTGGCGGCATTTCGGTCGGCGGCATCGGCCCCAACCGCAAATTCTACGGCAGCCTGATTCCCGGCGTCGATCACCTGCCGCACACGCACAACCTCGAACACAACGCCTTCACCAAAGGCCAGCCGCAGTGGGGCGCACATCTAGCCGACGAGCTAGAGCGGATCGTTGCCCTGCATGACGCTTCCAACATCGCCGCCGTCATCGTTGAGCCTGTGGCCGGATCGACAGGCGTGTTGATTCCGCCGCAGGGCTATTTGCAGCGGTTGCGCCAAATTTGCGACAAGCACGGCATTTTTGTTGATTTTTGACGAAGTGATTACCGGATTTGGTCGGCTGGGTGCGCCGTTTGCCGCCGACTATTTTGGCGTCTTGCCGGACATGATTTGCGTCGCTAAAGGCATCACAAACGGAACCGTGCCGATGGGAGCCGTGTTCGTGCGCGACCCCATTTTTGAGGCGTTCATGCACGGCGGCGAAAATGCGATCGAACTGTTTCACGGCTATACCTACTCCGGCCACCCGCTCGCCTGCGCCGCCGCCCTCGCCACTTTGGACGTTTACGAAGAAGAAGGCTTGTTCGATCGCGCCCGCGACCTGTCGAGCTACTGGGAAACCGCCGTCCACTCGCTCAAAGACGCGCCCCACGTGATTGACGTTCGCAACCTCGGCCTCGTTGCCGGAATCGAACTTGCCTCCATTCCCGGCAAGCCCGGTGCCCGCGCCTACGATCTGTTTGTCCGCTGCTACGAACAAGGCTTGCTGACCCGCACAACCGGAGACATCATTGCCCTGTCGCCGCCCTTGATGATCGAAAAGCAGCAGATTGATCAGATCGTGGAGACGATCGCGTCCGTTTTGCACGAAATCGCGTAGAGACGCGAGATCTCGCGTCTCTACGCCTGGAATCGCGGGCAGATCGATCGAACCTTGGGCGATCGATCTGCCCTCACTCCGGATACCAAAACATCCCCTTAATGCCCTCCGGGTCAGACATGAAGCCCAAGCCGCGATAGAAGTTGACGACTTGCGGATCGGCAAACAGCGTAATGTTGCTGATGTCTTCGCTGCGGAGCTTTTTTGATCATTTGGCGCATCAGGCTTTGCCAAAGCCTTTGCCCTGAAAATCTGGGTGAACCACAACATCCCAAATTGTGGCGTTGAAGGCGTGGTCAGAAGTGGCGCGGGCAAAGCCGACCAGTCGGCGCGTTGCGCCGCGCTGCTCCCACATTGAGACGACGAGGAAGCTGTGCTGAATCGCCTTTTTCACCTTTCGCAAAGGACGGCGCGACCAGCCAACTGCATCGCAGAGTTCTTCGAGTTCATACAGATCGATTTCGCGATCGGTGCTGAAGAAAACACGCGAGCCTTCATTGGTCGCTTCTGACGCGCCAAATTCCGACGGGGCTGGCTTGGATGTGGCAGCAGCATCAGAAGCACTAAACAAGCTTTTCCAGAAACCCATGCAGCCGTCGTGGAGGTAGTGAAATTGAAAAGATGGTACTAGTTAGTATATCTCTCCCCTGCTTGCTTCACCCGTGCCTTGCAGGAAAATCCATCGTTTAATGAGCTTGGCAAGGCGATCGCTGTGCAAAGGGTGAAAGATTACCGTAAAGTTAGGGTTTCCTAGAACAAATGCAGCGGGCAACAAAGTTTCGATCGCGGCGGCACAGTGGCGATCGCCCCGCTGTCTTCACTGCTTGTTCCCTAAATCGTTCCCTGCAAGGCTGACTCTTTGCACGCTGACTCTCTGCACTATGGCTCCGGGTCTCAAGTCCACTACTCTCGAACTGCTCAAGCGCTTCAACCGGGCGTTTCCACAGTTTTATGAGCAATTTGTCAGCAGCGAAATTCAGCTTCAAAATTTGCGGCTGGCCTACCAGCTTTACAAAACCAAACAGGCCGTCATCGAACTCAAGCCTGAAGGCAGCAAAAGCGCTCTGCATTTTGCCTACCGCAACCAGTCGTTTTTGCTCAGCGACATTTTCGGCGTCCTCGCCGCCTTTGGCCTGACGATTCACAGCCTCAGCTTGTACGGCCAAATTGAACCGCCGATGCTCGTGTTTATCAAGCTGGTCGTGTCACGAGGCGGCAAAGCCCTGACGGACAAAACGGCGGAAAACGTTTGCCGAGCGGTGCGTGAAGCTTTGGCGGGACGGTTTGAAGTCGAGGAAATGCTGACCGTTGAGTTTAATCTGGATGCCGGACTGGAACAGGTCGAAACGGAATTTTATGTCGATCCAGTTTTTCACCTGCCCGCTCTGCTGATTGAGGCGGACAACCAGCCCGGACTGTTCTATAAAGTCATGTACGCAATCTGGCAGGAAGATTTGCTGGTTGTGAATGCAAACTTGCTGGTGTGGCGCGGTCGAACCCGCCTGATTTTGTATTTGTTAGGTCCGAACGAAAGTTTGATTCCCGAATATCTTGGTCAGAAAATTGCCGAAGGGGTGCGGCAGCGCTTGCTGGGACGGCGATTTTGATTGTTCTACTAAAAAAGCCTGCTCGATCGAACAGCTTAGTGTGAATTGAAAACCGCGATTTTCTGATACTTACTCGCCTGCGGAATTGCTGACCAGCTTGACTTTTCGCGCCAGTCCGATCGCCTGCAAAAACTGAATGGTTATCCAGGTCATATCAAATTCCCACCACTTCATGCCGTGACGAGCCGAGTATTGAAACGCATGGTGATTGTTGTGCCAGCCTTCGCCATACGCCAAGATAGCTGCCCACCAAAGGTTGCGAGAGTTGTCGTCAGAGTCAAAGTTGCGGTAGCCCACATGTGGGTCGTGAGTT
>JAAUTJ010000617.1 GCA_012031475.1 Leptolyngbyaceae cyanobacterium SM1_3_5
CGCTGAGGGTGTGTTTCACGCCGACCAGGTCTAGCAGCTTTGCCGCGACGAAGTCGATCACTTCGCCGACGCTGGTCGGGTTGAGGTAGTAGCCGGGGTTGGCCGGGCAGACGATCGCGCCGGCGTCGGTCAGGAGTTTATACGCCGTCACGTCCATCGGGGACAAAGGCATCTCGCGGTGCGCGATCACCAGACGTCGTCGCTCCTTGAGCGCAACGGCGGCGGCGCGGTCATTCGTGAACTGCTTCGCAAGGGATTGATCACCCATCTCGCCACGAACGGCGCGGGCACGATCCATGATTGGGAGTTCTCCTTTCTCGGCCGCTCGACCGAAAGCGTGGAGCAGAACGTCGCCACCGGAACCTTCGGCACATGGGACGAGACGAGCCGCAATATCCACTCGCGCTTCTCGCCGGCGCGCTCAGCGCGAGATCGTCAAGGCGGCGATCGAAGGGCGTAATTGTCCTGAGTCCGGCGATGAAAGATCGCGTTGTCAGTATTTGCCCGGAAGTGGAACAAAAAGTTTCAGTGATTCACAGTTGGGCAGACCCCGATCGAATTACGCCGCTTCCCAAAGCAGACAACTGGTTTGCTCAACAGCATCAGCTTGTTGAACCGTTCACCGTGCTGTATTCCGGCAACATGGGACGCTGCCACGATGTCAACACAATCTTAGAGGCGGCGATTCATCTACGTGATGAACCCGTTCAATTTGCCTGCATTGGGGCAGGGGCAAAGCGTGAAGAATTGATGCAGCAAGTGCAGCAGTTGGGATTGAAAAATTTCACGTTTTTGCCTTATCAAGATCGTCAAGTATTGCCCTTCTCATTAACAGCTTGTGACCTCTCACTGGTCAGCGTCGCTGAAGGAATGGAAAGCCTAGTTGCGCCCAGCAAGCTATATTCTGCCTTGTCGTCTGCTCGCCCCCTAGCGGTGATTTGTCCACCCCATTCCTATCTCAATCAGCTTGTTTCAGAGGCAGGTTGCGGAGCCAGTTTCAAGAATGGCGATGGACAAGGATTGGCGCAGTTTGTTCGATTTTTGATGCACGATGACCCAAGGCCGAAAGCATGGGCGCGGCGGGTCGAGCCTATATGCAGAAGTCGTTTACGCCAGAAGCGATCGCCAAGCAGTACTTCAAAATGTTGCGGCGGGCAGCTTCTTAAGCTATTCCACTGCTCAATTTCGCATCGTCTGAATTTCGGTGATCAAAACAATTGCTTGATAACCGTGAAGCTTCAGTAAATATCAGGACGATCGCTTGAATTGGGTAGTGGATTTTACTAGAATTCAGGTAAGGAAATCATACACCTTCGTGATTTCTCTCCGGGTTTACTCAGGGTTTCGACACTTCTACCGATGCTGGTGCTTCTCCAAGGCTACCGAAACGCGCAAACAACTAACCACCGTTGCGCGGATAGCCTGGACACGAAGGAGAAGGAAACGTTCAATGCGAATCCCTTCGTTTACCTGAATAGAAGCAGTTCAAACACTTCTTCTTAAATCGGTAGCCTACCAAGTTCCGTTCGATTCTTTAAACGAACAATTGCACACTTAGGTAGGAATCAATCATGAATTTTACGGCTCTCAAATTTGGTGCGGCGATCGCAACTGCAACTGCGGCTGCCACGCTGATAACCAGCACCCCGGCTCAAGCTTTGATTGTAAGCGGTAATGCCAGCTACGATCCTCGGCTTGCACTACCTACTACCCTCACCGTGAGCAACGAGTTTGCTAACAACAACGATCTATCTCAAGGATTTACTGATGTTTCAAGCATCCTTGTGAATTCGTTGAACTTGAATGCTGGCTCTTCGTCTGGTTTTCCATTCAATGCTAACTACGGTCAGACAGTAGGGTTCTTGTCTAACTTCCAGTTCAATGGGCAAAACGCTCGGCTCACTTTGCTGCAAGGAGACAAAGTCCTCCACACTATTGTGAATGGGGGTTCCTTTGAATCTACTTCTACTGTCGATGTTGTCTTTTCAGCAATCATTGAAGGGCTAGACGGTACTGATTTTGCTACAGCAACGGGCAATTTTGTTGCTGGTCAATCCTTTCTTCTCGGAAGCCAAGTAGCCTCCTCCTTCGCTCTAAACATTAACGATGTTCAAGCGGTTCCCACTCCGGCTCTTCTGCCTGCTGCCATTGGCTTTGGTGCAGCGATGCTCCGCAAGCGCAAGGGTGAAGCGGCTGAAGCAGAACAGGAAACGGCTGAAGTCAAAGCTTAAGGGCTGCGATCGAACTCGATTATCTGCCTGATTTGCAGCGGGATGTTTGAAAAGGTGAAAGAGCTTGCTAGCTCGATCGCTTCTCAAACATCCGCTCAAAAGCCTTCTCAGCTTGTCTAGCTATCTAGCATTGCGTCAATGGCGATCGGAGCAGGTTTAGCAAGAAGCGATTTAATTCCAAATCAAAGCTTTGACAAAACTTGCTCCGGTCTCGCTTTTCTTTCACTGCTTTCTCTCACCTTATTGGCGACTATTCTGAGCTAATTTCCTATGGCTTCTACTCCTGTTTCAATGTCTGGTGCGCCGCGTTCCGATCGCGCTTTGGGCATTTGTCAAATTGTTGGTGCGGTTTGTTTGTTTGGCTTTGCGCTGAATATGCTGGTGCTGTTTTTGCCACCGCAACTAGGCGATGCAACTTGGCGGTTGGGCTTTCTTCAGCAGTTTGGCGATCGCAGCCTGGTACTGTTGCTTGGCGCTGCGTTAAGCATTGCAGGTAGCCTCAATAGCCGTCTTTGGCTGCGGCAGTTTTCGCTCTTTTTCCTGTTTCTTGGCGGCATTTACTTGATCACCTGCTTGCTTGTTGTCAAAGACACGCTCAGTTTGCGCCAGCAAGCGCTTAACAATATTGGCACTCAAGAAACGCAAGTTCAAAATCAGATTCGCGAGGCGCAATCGAACCCTGCAAGTTTGGGAGAAAACGTCACCGCCGAAGATTTGCAGCGAGCTTCGCAAACGCTCTCCAGTCAAGCCACAACTGCCAAGCAAAATGCCCAAACGACCGTACTAAAAACGGGAATTAGCAGCATTATCAACCTGGTTGCGATCGGGCTGGGGCTGGTTGGCCTCGGTCGCTATGGATTGTCTTCACGGCAGCGGTAATCGAATCATGAAAGGGAAGACCATTCAAACTGCTGACGTTTGGCTGCGTAAAAGCCTCAAGACTCCGCACAGCCGCATGGTGTCACTCGGCTTGTTTGTCGCCGCTTGCTATTTGCCGCTGTGGTTGACCAAGCTGGCAGTCGGCGCACTGCACGGCTCTGGCTCAATCTTCATGGCGGCGGCTTTGGGGCTGGGGCTTTATCGGCTGTGGCAGCAGCGCAAAAACCTCGCCGCCCTAGAAGCCAGTGAAGGCGATCGCGCTCTGGGCTATTTCCTAATCGTCGT
>JAAUTJ010000618.1 GCA_012031475.1 Leptolyngbyaceae cyanobacterium SM1_3_5
GAGCGGTAGCGGCTGTTTCTGCCGAGTGGGTGCGATCGTAAAATCCGGGTGCGCCCCAGCCGCCGTAGTGTTTAACAGGCGACCAGTCTGGGCTGATGGGCAGTGGAGGCGGCGAGAGATCTTTGAAGGAATCGGTGGCATATACGACTTTGCCGCCCACCATCGTCAACACCGATTCGAGTGACTGAATTTCTGCTTCTGGTACAGAAAAGTAGTCTGCCGACAAAGCAGCTAAGTCTGCCAACTGACCAGGTGCGATCGCACCCTTCCGTCCCGTCTCGCTAGAAAACCAACTGCTGCCCACCGTCCACAGGCGCAATGCCTCGATGCGATCGAGCCGATTGGAAGTGGGATACAACTCTGTGCCACCGACTGTTTTCCCTGTCACGAGCCAATAGAGCGTCGTCCAGGGATTGTAGCTTGATGCGCGAGTGGCATCCGTTCCGCCGCCCACAGGCAGACCCATTTCCAGCATCTTGCGAACGGGAGGTGTGCGTTCTGCGGCTTGTTTACCGTAGCGATCGATAAAGTATTCGCCCTGATAGGCCATCCGATGTTGAATCGCAATGCCGCCGCCCAATGCGGCCACTCGTTCCAGGTTGCGATCGCTAATCGTTTCGGCATGGTCGATCGTCCAGTTCAATCCTTGAAATGGAATATCTTGATTCACCTTCTCAAATACGTTTAGAAACCGATCGATCGATTCGTTATAGGTAGCGTGTAGGCGAAATGCCCAGCGATTTTCTAATAGCAATCGCGTCACCGATTCTAGAGCCGCTTCCATACCCTGACCCAGTTCAGGACGAGGTTCCAGAAAGTTTTCAAAATCCGCTGCTGCCAGAACAAGGTTTTCTCCAGCCCCATTTAGCCGATAGAAATCATTGCCCTGTCCCACCTGGAGCGTATTCACATAATTCTCAAAATCTGCCTGTTCCTGTCCAATATTTTGAGAAACGAGATTATAGGCAATCCGAACCGTAAGCTGATCAGCTTCTGCAAGTTGCTGGATGATGTTGTAGTTGTCGGGATAGCGCAGTCCCCCGCCTGCCGCATCAATGACGCTGGTGATCCCCAGGCGATTTAACTCCCGCAAGAATTGACGGGTTGAGTTAATCTCATCGTCAGGAGAAAGTCGTTCCGCTAAAGCAAGCGTTGCCAGGAGAATTAGAGGACCGGGCTTGGCAATTACTACACCTGTTGGATTGCCCGATCGATCGCGCTCAATCACGCCACCGGGCGGATCGGGTGTGTCTCTGGTGTAGCCAATTGCCCGCAGCGCGGCTCGATTCAGCAAGGCGCGATCGTACAGATTGAGAATGAAAACGGGCGTGTCGGGTGTGGCTGCATTGATCTCCTGGAGCGTGGGTAAACGGCGCTCTGCAAACTGGAATTCGAGAATCCACCCACAACTCGCACCCATTGCGGCGGCGGTGTCCGTTCAACCTGACCGCGAAGCATTTGCATGGCATCGGCCAGCGAGGGAACGCCATCCCAACGCAGTTCCATGTTGTAGTGCAATCCACCGCGAATCAGATGCGTGTGGGAATCGTTTAAGCCGGGAATGACGGTGCGACGTTGCAGATCAATGACCTGAGTATTGGAACCACGCGATCGCATCACCTCCTGCTCGGAACCAACCACCATAAATCGACCATTGCAAATCGCCCGCTGCTGTCGCTGTCGGTTGACGCGGATCAAGCGTAGTGATGCGCCCATTCATCACGATCACGTCTGCTGAATCAGGCTGATCCTTGGGTTCAGAATTGGGTGGACGCGATCGGGCTTGGGCAGGGCTGCGTCCTGAAATTAGAGTCGTTAAACTTGACGCAGCACCCAGCATCAGCAGCTTGCGCCGACTGATTTGGCTGTTGCTGCCGACGCATTCCAGACATCGACAAAGCAGATTATTCATCGCTTTAATTCAAGTAGGGCGAACATTATCCAATCATGAAAACAAATTTTTAGCAGATACATTTCTTTGTGAATCATGCTGACAGGCGATCGGTTTAGCGAATTGCTGCCAAGCGATCGCCGCTTGAATTGTTGCGTGAACCACGTATCAAATGCTATTTCGCAAATACGATAATAAATTCCTAGAAGGTCTAGAACGATTGGCTTCTTATCGAAAATGACAAGCTGTAGATCAGTACTCATCGTGTTCTTTGTGATAAAAGTTGAAACCAAATCAAAAACAGCACCTTAAGAAAATCTTAAAACAGATGACCAGGCCAAGTCTTTCCTTTTCTTGCTCTCAGTTTGCTGAATCTTGCACTCATCCATAGAAATTTACTGTTGCTCTCGATAAGCACTTGGAGAGGTCTTCACATATTGACGAAAGACCGTAGAAAATCGACTTTGATGACAAAATCCTGTGCAGTGAGCAATTTCCACGATCGGTAGATTCGTTGTTCTCAACAAGTGTTTAGCACGTTCTAATCGTTGCTGCACAATATAAGCATGAGGTGTCGATCCCATTGATTGTTTGAATAAACGTGCGAAATAATATGGGCTGATCTGTACCAGTTGAGCCAGGGTATCAATTGAAAGATCTTCATCTAAATGAGCATGAATATAGTCGATCGCGGTGTCTAGCTTTGATCGACTCAATCCTTTCACTTCTTTTTGCATTTCTACAGCAACGTTTGAGTAGTGCCGTAATAGATGAGCCGCTACCATTGTTGCTGCCGCGTCTGCATAAAGCGCATCGATCTCACTGCCACTCACAACAGAAGACTTAAGAGCCAGTCCAAGTTGATGAAGGAAGGGATCGTGCGGATGAAAACAGGAAATAATTTCAACTCGATCGGGGTCAATTTGGTCTTGAGCAAAGTGACGGACAAATTCAGGATCAAGATACAAATGGAGAATTTGAGCCGGACTGACGATGCGAATTGTTCGATACAGTCCTGCGGGGTTGATGCAGAAAATTTCTCCCTCGATGAAGCGATCGCCCTGCACTTGACGATCGATCACCCGCTCTAATCGAGCCGCTGCACCGACATTGAGGCTAATGACGTGTTTAGACAAAGTATGTTCAGGGCATTCGTGAGAAGGAAGCTGATAGTAAGCCAGGTCAAGATGCTTCCAATTGAGCTGAGCGCTGCTCGATCGAGGTTTGCATGGCAAAATTTGCAGTAACTCTTTCTCTTGGGTTGGATTAATGATTAGAGATGAGTTTTTAAGCATAAGCATTCCCCTACAAACTGACGAAAAGAGTTGTGCGATCGCGCTTTATGTACTTGACCTTACTGTACATGAATCTAAAGTTTCTGTGATTCCCTAAACTCGTATGACTTTGACCTAGCAAATTTGCTACGGTCACGCTTCAAATCATCTTCCTAATTCACATCTTGATGCTGTAATTAGCAGGCCATAATGCGAGTTGAGATT
>JAAUTJ010000619.1 GCA_012031475.1 Leptolyngbyaceae cyanobacterium SM1_3_5
CCGGACTGATCATTTCCACCTTTGGCTTGATCACCTCAACCCGACCCTTCTAACTCACAGCATGATCGATCGATCAACCGGACATTCTACTTTTCCCAAGCACATCGTTCTTGCCGTTCTGCTCGCGATCGGCCTGTGGTGCGCGAGAATGGCGATCGCCCCTGCCCAATCGATCGACGACTTGCGCCAGCAGCAGCAGCAAATCGAACAGCAGCGATCGACCATCAACCAAGAGCAAACTCGACTGCGCGGCATGGAATCCGCCGCCGAAGCGCAACTGGGCGGACTGCAAGACACGATCACATTCACCGCTGCCCAAATTGCCGAACAGCAAGCGAAACTCCAAGCCGCCACCGCCCAGCTTCAAACATTGCAGGCAGATTTGGCGATCGCCCAAAAAAGCTACGCAGACCGCCAAAATGCCACCGTCGCCCGCTTGCGCTTCATGCAGCGACAGCAAAGCACACGCGGCTGGGCTGTTTTGCTGCAAAGCCGTGACCTGAACGAATTTCTCGATCGCCGCTGGCAACTGAAGCGCGTCTATCAGGCCGATCGCCAAATTCTCGCGAATCTAAGAACTGCGGCGGATGCGATCGATCGCCAGCGTCAGCAGATCGAAGACCAAAAAAACCAAATCGACTTGCTGACAATGGAACTGCAAGGGCAGCAGTCGCAATTTCAAGCGCAGGCCGAAACCCAGCAGCAATTAATCGATCGCCTCCGCCAAGACCGCCGCGCCCTCGAAGCCGCCCAAACTCAGCTTGAAACCGATTCCGAAAATCTCGGCGTTTTGATTCGTCAGCGAATGGCGATCGCCGCCAACCGCAACGTGCGGGGAACCGGAAAATTCGCGTTTCCCAGCGATGGTGTAATCACCAGCGGCTTTGGAATGCGCGTCCATCCGATCTTGGGCTATCGTCGCCTTCATGCCGGAATTGACTTCGGCGGTGCTTATGGCAGTCCGATTCGGGCGGCAGATGCGGGAACCGTGATTTTTGCCGGATGGTATGGCGGATACGGCAAAGCAGTAATTATTGCACATGGCGACGAACTGACCACGCTGTACGGCCACGCCAGCGCCATCTACGTTTCCGAAGGAGAACTGGTTCAGCGCGGCCAGACGATCGCCGCCCTCGGCTCGACCGGGTTTTCAACCGGGCCACATTTGCATTTTGAGGTGCGTCAGGCTGGAGAACCGATCGATCCGCAGCCGTATTTATAGCTACGTCGCCTGATGAGAGTTTATGCGTATAATGGATGCTTCCGAGCGATCGCCTGCTTGCCTTTGTAACAAATTGCCTTCGTCCCAATTGCCTTCGTCCCAATGAAGATGCAGTAAAGATGCAGCGCGACTCTTTTTACTTTGATAAGAGAAATTAAATTAGCCTGTAACATCAAGAAATTTGAACGATCGAGTTCTCGTGTATGGTTTCTAGCAACCGTGTGATGGTTGACCGCTGTTCACGTAAGCTCACAACTGAGCCGACCGATCGCAATGAGTGGACAAATGGCTGATGTCAACGAGTTAGACGATTAAAATAGTGGCACTTGACTCTGTTGGGTTGCAGGCTATTACGTCGTCCAATTTGTCATGAAAGGGTGCGATAAAGGGTAGGAGAAATGACAGACCGCCAGCCGCTTAATAAGAAGAGATCGCCACAAAGTATCGCCCGTGCCCAAGAAACAATTTATAGCTTCTTGTTAGAAATTGTGCAGCATTGGCCGCCGGAGGATGTACTGATCGAATTCCGGCATCTGTTTATTGAACATGCTGAAACGACCAGTTCAACCATTTTGCCCGCGCTCTATGAAATTGTTTTTTCCAATCAAGAAGCTGAATTTCGCAACACGCTAAAACGCTGCTGCTATATCTTAATCAACAACTGGGAATTGTCGCGCAGTCACCAGGCCATTCGCGACCTGATCAAGCTGTTTGCCGATTCCGTTCTAGACAAACCCACGATGTCACCAACGCTTAAACGAATGCGCGTTTGGGTGAAAAACTTTACGGGCAACAGCGATTTTCAGGAACTCAAGCTGTTTGCAATGCGCTATGAAGAGCGCAATCGCCACTGGAGCGATCGCTATGTTTCCTATCTTTTGGTTCCGCAATATATCGATCTCAACAATCCGATCGAGCAGCGAGAAGCCGCCAAAATGCTCTCGCACAGCTTAAAGGAAAAGTTCAAGTTTGAACTCGCGCTGTACACGGCTCACAATCAGACTGCGCTTGAACCGCCTGAACCGTCCGCACCCAAAAATCCCACGCTGCTTGGCGATGAAGGGCTGCGGCTGATTAAAGCGATCGTGGCGCGACGCGGCCTGTTTAGCCATACAAACCTCGCCAATATTTTCCTGAAGCAAACGCAAAATCTCAGCTACCGCGACTTCAAGAAAGCCCTACAAAAATACTTGATTTTCTCGGTTGAGAATCACGAATTTGTCGAAGCACTCAACTATCAGCTTTCCGAAAAACTCACCGCCCTTTATGCAGCCCACAACGATCGATCGATCATGATGCATTGCTGTTACGCACCACCAATCGCGTCATTGAATTTCTCACAACGGAAGATCATCATGAACCTTCGTCGCTATTTATATTGCTGCTTTCTCGCGGCACTCCGCTGACGCTGGTGGTTGTATTGCTGAAGCTGATTTTGATTTGCCGCTATGCCCGTACACACCTCGACGCTCGTATCGCCGAACTGATCAAGTACTATCAGGAATTTCCCCAAGAAGAATGTCAGTGGGTCGTCAGTTTCTTTGAAATTTTTAATATCACCATGACGATTTATGCAGAAAACATCGAGTACAACCTGGTGAGTATGAGCAACAGCATCAAGCAATCTAACGGCAACTTAGAAAGCTATCGCATCTTTTCTCAACTGAAGCAAGATACCGCTGCCGAACCCAATTTGGCTGAAATTGAAACAACTTTGCAAGAGGATGAAGAACCCGAAATGGCGATCGACGAGATGATTTCAAGTTAACAAATTGAACTAGCAAGCAGAAAAGAGCAAAGTTGCATCATCTCTAACCTTCCCAATTCGATCATTCTCACAAAGTTGAATGTGATTTTCGTCATCGCCAACTTTAACGGCAAATCAATACACCAGCAGTTTCACGAAAGGATTTGCTGGCGCATTGATCGGCTATAAATTGAAAGTGTTTTTGCGTTACCGCAGTCAACTGGAACTTCAGCCAAGCAAGAATTCCTAACAGCCCGTGAGCAAACTATGTGACGTTTCTCAGCTTGCGCGTATTGTCCACCAAACTTTGCGCGAACTGGTCAAATCGCTGTGACAGCTTTTGGTCTTTCAGTTTGCCATCGGTTCCAAACGCCTGCCAAGCTTGACCGATCGCGACCTGTTCAGGAATCATCCAAGCG
>JAAUTJ010000620.1 GCA_012031475.1 Leptolyngbyaceae cyanobacterium SM1_3_5
AGCGCACGGCTGGGGGAAAGCGGGGCGGCGAGCCAGCCGCTTTGGGGGCGCGGCAAACAGTAGGGTTGTTCCAATTGCGGCAGGATAAGCTGGGTTAGACGGCTGAAGGGCGATCGCATTTTCAAACTGCACACCGCAACTGAGAAACTGGCGATCGACCGCTTCAAACACGGCCAGTTGTGACCAGTCAAGGCGCACCCAATCGGGCGGGGCAGCTAAATCGGTTTGCGATCGCAGCGGCATAGCGGCTGGCTCGATCGGCGGATCGGCAACAAATTCTGCTGAGGTCAGCGGGACGGCTCGAAGGTCGTGAGGGTTTGTCATAGATCCTCTCATAGGGCCGCTGACGGCGAAGCATCGGGCGGCAAACGATGATGCACGAAGCGATCGTCTACAAAAGCGGGGGCTGCTCAGACGGCTCGCTTTCACGTGTTTCCAATCCGATTCGCGAATCTGCCTGCGATCGAGAGGCTGGCTTCAAGAAAGCTCCAAGTCCAACACGGCAATCAACACGCTGCTCTACACTCAAAGAAACTACAAAGGTAGGTGTAGGCACGAGGCCAGAAGTGACACAAACGAAGCAGGCTGTTTCGCTGAAGCAGAACACGAATCCAACTCTGGAAGATGCACCTGATTTTTGATGGCTCTGTCTGCAAGCACAGGGGGCAAACAGAGATGAGTTTTCACATTACCCCAAAGTCAAGGTGAGAATATCAGGTTTCGCCAAAAGAGTCTCAATTTCACAAACATAGCGTCAAACTTCATCAAATCTTTACTAAGTTATGTTTCAACCCCCTGGATTTCACCAGCACTCCCTTGTAACAAGCCTCGGTACGATCGCGTACTACAGCCCGGATGATCCACCTTGGAATCAAGGCGATCGACTCGATCCGCTCGTGTTTCTACATGGGTTTGGCGGCGGATCTTCGGCGTTTGAGTGGTCGCGGGTGTATCCAGCGTTTGCGAGTGAATACCGAGTGTTGGCACCGGATTTGCTGGGCTGGGGGCGATCGGATCACCCGGAACGGAACTACCAGGTCGATGACTATCTGACGACGATTCGGGAATTTTTGCAGGCGACCTGTTCGCAGCCTGTGACCGTCATTGCGTCTTCGCTGACGGCGGCGATGACGCTGCGGCTGGCGACGGAGTTTCCGCAGTTGTTTCGATCGCTGATTCTGACGACGCCTGCGGGTCTGTCGGATTTTGGCAGTGATTACAGCCGCAGTTTTTTTGCTCAACTGGTGAGTACGCCGATCGTCGATCGATTGCTCTACAATGCGGGGATCGCCACGAGTGGAGGGATTCGCGGCTTTTTGGAGCAGCGGCAGTTTGCTGATCCGCGCCGGATTGATGAAGAAATTGTGGCGGCTTATCTGGCTTCGGCGCAGCAGCCAAACGCGGAATACAGCGCGTTGTCGTTTGTGCGGGGCGATTTGTGTTTTGATTTGGCGCGGTATGTGCCCAAGTTGCAGACGCGGACGGCGATGATTTGGGGGCGCAAGTCGCAGTTTACGAGTCCAGAATTGGGGGAGCGGTTGGCGCAGTTGAATCCGGGAGCGATCGAGGCGTTGGAAATTATTGAATCGGTGGGGTTGACGCCGCAGCTTGAGTTGCCGGGGTTGACGATCGGGCTGATTCGCAAGTTTTTACGGCGGTTTGAGGGCGATCGAGGCCAGTAGATTATTTGTCTTCTGGATGGCTCTTTGATCCGAACCATTGGAGGCTAGGGGTTTCACCCCTCCTCCAAACCTCCAACCCCAGCAGGGGGGAGTGCCTTCCCCCTGCACCCCCACGCAAGGGTCGATCGGTGGGAGGCGTTAGAGCGCTTCGCATTGCATGGGTATCAAGGGGTCTTTGGTTTTCGATCCGCTGCCTTCTGCTCGTCTGCCTTTTGCCGACACCCGACACCCGATCGCTGACACCCTAAAAAACCGTTCCATCACTCTCGATCGCCATCGGTGGCGCTCCGTTCGATCGCAGTTTGGCGGCGATTTGGCGTCCGGCTGTCCAGGTGCCGCCTTGCAGAACTTTGACGAGGGGCAGGGTGGTTTCGGTTTGGTTGAGGGTTTGGCGGATGGTGGCGGCGATGCGATCGAGCAGAATCACGGTGAGCGATCGCCATTCGACGATGATTTCTGATCCGCTCGCGTGAACATGGCTCAACACATCGGGGTGTTTGGCTTCGATCAGGCCGAGGTCGAGGCACAGGCCGCCGTTGCGATATTCGGGCAGTCCGGTGAGTTCGTCCAGGTCGGTGATTTGCAGGCCGATCGACTGGAGCGGTTCGAGCAGCGAGTAGGTGAGCCACTGCGAAAGCTTGTGGAAGGGGACAAGCTGCGATCCCGGTGCGGTGTCGGGCAGGGCGGAATGCGGCCAGACATCGCCTAAGTTGACGTTGCCCAAACGAATGCGGCTCGGCCAAATCTCGCTCAAGCCTTCGAGGACAGCGGCGAACACGGCGCGAGCGGGCAGGCGATCGGCTTGGGCTTGTGTCAGCAGGGAATCGACCATTGCGCCAAGTCGGGGATTGCCGCCGCCGAAAATCTGGGGGCGATCGATCATCGCTGCGCCCAACTGCTGCAACAGTTCGACTCGTCCACTCAGGCCGACGATCGGATTGTCTGAGCGGACTTGAAAGGCGGTAGCGATCGTCTCTTCGCTCATGCTCTGAAGCGCTTGGGCGTCAGTTCGCAAGGGCTGAGCCGGATCGCTCGACAGTTTGCCTGACGTGAACAGGTGATAGCTGGCGATCGCTAAACCTTCCGATCGACTAAATACTTGCTGGGGGTCGGGTTCGACAAACTTCCAGGCGGTTCCGGCTCCGGCATCCAGCAAAACGCTGGGGATTACCAGGTCAAACATGACTCTGGCCTGCTCGATCGCGTCTTCCTGATGCAGACGGGCGGCGCGATCGATCCCTCCGACCTCAAAATGTCGCCAGCGGCTATGAAACGGAATGTTGCCGTCGGGATATTCCGTCTGCATCACATCCAGCACATAGTCGGCAACGGCATCCAGTCGATTGAGATCTACGCGAAAATGCTCAAGCTTGTCTTGACAGGCGAGTTCAAACAGGTGTCCGCAGCGATCGCGAATGGCTTGTGGCGATCGCAAATATTGCACGGTTGCGCTCAAATGAGCAGCGTTCAAATCCGACATCGGGTTCGATCGAGTGAAGGGTTCTCGCCCCAGCTTATCGCCCTTTCCGATGGCATTCACTCCTCGATTGCAATCGCACCTGTCGATCGCTGCGTCGGTTTTTGTCTGTGCGCTTTGCAGCAGCGAAATTGAGCAAAATCGCGCATGATAGAACCACTTGTTGCCCGCCATTCCAGCAATTGACCCGATCGCAATCGGATCGAACCAGACACCCCCGTAGAGAC
>JAAUTJ010000621.1 GCA_012031475.1 Leptolyngbyaceae cyanobacterium SM1_3_5
CTATGACTCCAGCTTTTCCAGCTTGTCGCCAATTGATATGCCACCTGGAACTTACTTCCTAAGAGTTTCAAATTTGGGCAACTCGGCAACCAATTATCGACTCACTTTTGTCCCGACGCTTTTTGGTGGAAACCTAACATCTGATCCTGGAAACACATTGCCGCTTGCTGCTGATTTGGGTGTTTATTCGGGTACTCGATCGATCAGAGAGTATGTTGGCGAATTCGATGTTAGAGATCTGTACCGATTTACGCTCAGTGATCTTTCAAATCTTCAGATCAACACAGGCAATAGTAGGCTTGGAGTTGAGTTATACCGAGATGACAACAACAACGGTCTGATTGATGCCAACGAAACTTACCATTCGAGCGCGGAAAGCTTAAATGTGGATGTGCCGTCCGGCAATTATTTCCTCGGCATTGTGCGGCGTTTTAGCAACTCAGCCGCCGCGTATGAGATGACATTGGTGGGAACGCCTTATGGCGGAAATGGGCTGCCCGATCCCGGAAATACACTGCCCGCCGCTCGCAATTTGGGCACACTTTCTGGTACTTCTTCCCAAAGGGAGTATGTCGGCAATTTCGATCTAGTTGATTTCTACAGATTCACGCTCAACAATGCTGGTAACTTTCAAGCTAGGCTGAACACTTCAGATGCTGCGACTTCCTTGTTTCGAGATGCAAACAACAACGGCTTGATTGACAGCGGTGAGGAATTGTCGTTTGGAACCTCAAGAGATTTGCAGGCGGGCACTTACTTCTTGCAAGTAGCTCGTAGATTTAGTAACCGATCGACAAACTATCAGCTAGATCTGATTGTTCCGTAGCGATCGCTTCAGGAAAAACATCTAACCTGAACTTCGATCGCCGAAGTTTTCTCGCTACCGACCTGCAAAGTTCTCAAACTTCGTGCTGAAAAAGGATGAAGTCCGCTGTTTAATTAGAAATTCAAGGTCTTTGCGTCTTTGAATTGCATTTGTTCACCACAATGGAGTTAATTCCCAACATGAAATCGCTCAAACAGTTTCGACCTGTCTATCTCGCTTCCGGTGCTTTGCTGCTGTCTGTTTTGGCTGCTCCCCTGTTTGTCGATGCGCCGTTGCGGTTGAACAAACGTCGCCCAGTCTCCGCCCCTGCCCCCGCCCCGCAGCGCCTTCGCGTCGCCATTCTCGACTTTGACTTTGCCACTACGGGATTGACGGGCGGAGCCTACAGCTTTGCCGACGGCGGCGGCCCCGGACGAGGCGTTAGCGATTTGCTCACCAATCGCATGGTGCAAAATGGCACATTTTCGATCATCGAACGTAGCCAAATTGCAGCCGTGTTGGAAGAGCAAAATTTAGGCGCAGCCGGACGCATTGATGCCTCCACCGCTGCCGAAATCGGGCGAATTTTGGGCGTGGATGCGGTGATCGTGGGTTCTGTGACGCGCTTCAATGTCGAAGAGCGGCGATCGGGTCTTTCCATCTTGGGAATTGGCAACTCCAGAAGACGGTATCTGGCTCAAGTTGAAGTCAACGCCCGCATGATCGACACCACGACTGCCGAAATTCTGGCCGTTGCCGAAGGCTCTGGAGAAACGGAGGAGCGAGGAAGCAACTTTTCGCTGGGCGGTCTGGTCACGTCTGGCTCGGACTCGGACAGCACCGATCGATTGCTGAGCGAAGCAGCAGAACAAGCCGTTGATGCTTTGGTGGTTCGCTTGACCGAGCGGCGATAGGCCACAGCGCCAGTAGACCTAACCTGCGCCGACTGCGATTGTTTGCGATCGTGGTCGGCATTTGTTTGGGCGATCGATCCTGATCAACAAATTCGGTTTCAACTGAACAGGGCAGAGGCAAAAGCCGCGAACTCCAGTTCCGGCTCAAAGCAAAAAATCATTGAAATGATGGATGAAGCAACAAAGTCCAGCTTCACCGTTTCATTCTATTTCGCGAAGTACGCCGTCATCCGTGTCGGTCAGGCCGCATCGAATATTGAGCGCCCAGAAGTGGAGCCATCGCTTCCTCTCAGCGGCAACCGTTACCTTAGCACATGTAGTACAATTGTTCTATATGTTTTAATCTAAGTAGTGATGACTGACTACACGCCTTGCCACCGTGCCAGCGAGTCGCTGCGCGAGTCTGAAGAGCGCTATTCGCCTGATGCTGAGGTATCCGAAGGTGAAATCTGGCTCAATGAACCATCCGAAGAAGTCGATTTTTATGAAGCCCTCAACGATGACTGGCTGGTCGAGGATTTGAGCGATCGCGCCCAAACTTATGAGCAAACAAACGAGGAAGTGCGATCGAGCGATGCACCATTCCCCGAACTGATCGAAGCCGCCATTCAGGTGATGCAGGCCGCACAAGAGGCCGGAATCGACTTCTAGCCCGCTTGCTCACGCCTCCTCCTGCCCTCTGCCCTTCTGCACTCTGCCTCTCTCCTGCCAAAATCAACTTCTAGCCGTTCGACCTTGTTAAACTGAAAGGAAAGTAAAATTCTTCACAATCTTTTCACGCAAGACGCTTCTCATGCCGCCAACCCTTTTATCCAAAGAACTGCCGACGCTGCAATACAGCCAAACTCGCGATCGCTTCGATCAATCTTGGGAAGCACCACTCGCGATTTTGCTGGGCTTGGGACGCGCCGCCGGAGCCGATCTGGTCGAATTTTTCCTGGAGCGCATCAACTACATTAGCTGTTTGGCCGAAGACGATGCGATCACCAGCATTTCGCCCAGCCTCTCAACCGGAGCCGGAGTGCGCGTCTTTGTGGGCAAAGCCGACTGCTACGTCAGCACCAACGATCTCTCGTTCAACGGCCTCAAAGCCGCACTGGAAAAAGGACTGGCGATCATGGGCTTGCATTTGCCCGCTGCCAATTCGTTTGTGCCGCCGATCAACCTGGAACTGCTGCGCGACTACGCCACCGTCCGCAACAAAGAAGGCTGGCTAGCGAATTGCACTTCGATGCGCGACATGAGCGACGTGCTGCTGAGCGCGACTGCCGAACTGGGGCGCGTTGCCAATCACGTCCAGTCGCGCCGCGCTTCGTACTTCCGCGACTGGCAAGAAGTCCTCGTTGCCGCCAGTGACGGCACATTTGCCCGCGATATTCGTCTGAATCAGTCGGTTGGCTACAACCTGCTCTGTGCCGATGGTGCGAATCGATCGAGCATCGGAGAACGCGCCGGAAACAGCAGCGATCCGACCTTTTTGACCAACTGGAACTATGAAAGAACGGCGGACGGCATTGCCGAATCCGCAGGCAAAATGCTGACGGCCAGCTACGTTGAGTCGGGAACTTATCCGATCGTGATGGCGAACCATTTCGGCGGTGTCATCTTCCACGAAGCCTGCGGCCATTTGCTCGAAACCACGCAGATCGAGCGCAAAACCAC